>DKBI01000242.1 GCA_002451175.1 Betaproteobacteria bacterium UBA6904 | reverse complement strand
GTGGCGATGGCGCCGACGCCGCCCTCGAGCGCGGCCATGCGCTCCTCCAGCACCGCGCCGGTCGGATTCGAGATGCGCGAGTAGACGTGCCCCGCGCGCTCCATGTTGAACAGCGACGCGGCGTGCTCGCTGCTGCGGAAGACGAACGACGTCGTCGCGTAGATCGGCACCGCGCGGCTGCCGGTCGCCGGGTCGGGCGACTGGCCCGCATGCAGCGCGAGCGTGTCGAAGCCGGGGTATTTCGGGGCCGTCATGGCGGCATGCGGTCCGATCGCAGGCGAGGCGCGGTGGCGCCTCGGCCGTTCATCCATCTGCCGACTTGGCGCAGCAACACCGCGCCAAGTCGGCAGACCTTGGGAAATTCAAATTCGCACGATCGACCATCGAGGCGCGCGCAGCCCGTCTCTCAGTGCAGATGCTTCCTCGCCGGCCGCGTGTACGTCTCGAACGCGCGTTCCGGCTTCGCCGCCTGGGAGGCGCGCTGCTTCCACTCGCGGTCGAACAGCTCGTTCACCACCTTCAGCACGTCCGACACGCCGTCCTTGTCGAACTGGCGCACGAGCAGCGCCGTCACGTCCTCCAGCATGCAGCGGCGCTGCGCTTCGTGGATCGCCTGCGCGGTGGGCCCGACGAACAGCAGCCGCGATTCCTGCTCGCCGTTGTCGTGGTAGAGCGTGACGTCCACCGGCACGGCCTCGTAGCAGTAGGGCCCGAGCTTCTCCAGCGCGGCCTCGAGCGCCGCGTGGAAGCTGCGGCCGATCTCGCCCGTCCAGCACAGGAGCAGCATCAGCTCCTTGTCGTCGTAGCGCAGGCCGGGCTCGTTCGCCTCGAGGCTCTTGACCTCGGCGAAGCTGTCGGCATCCAGATACTCGAGCCAGGGCGTCAGGGCCTGCTCGATCTGCTTGCGGGAGACGCCTTCGATGATCGGGATGTCGGCGTGGACGTGGACTTCCATCCGCATGACGTTTTCCTCGGGGGGATTCTGCTGCGCAGTTTATCACGCGGGCACGGCGCGCCGACGCGCCGCGCCGTGCCGCGCGAAGCCGTTAGAATGGCGCCCTCCTGTTCCAGAGCATCATGGCGTTTCCTGACTACTCCGGCGGCGGCTTCGTCAATCTGATCGCCTCGCTCGCCGCGGCGAGCGGCGCCGAGCCGCGTCACCCGACCCTGCGGCTGCTGCCGCCCGCCGAGATCGCGGCGGCGCGCAACATCGTCTTCTGGATCGTCGACGGGCTCGGCGACAACTACCTGGCGGCGCGCGGCCCGGACAGCCAGCTCGCGCGCAGCCGCCGCGGCGCGATCAGCGCGGTGTTTCCCTCGACGACCGCCACGGCGATCACCAGCTCGTTCACCGGGGCGACGCCCGCAGAGCACGGCTTGACAGGGTGGTTCACTTACTTCGGCGCCGCGGGCTGCGTTGCGGCGCCGCTGCCGTTCCGCTCGCGCGGCGACAACCTGCCGCTCACCGCCCGCGGCGTCTCGCATGACCAGCTGTTCGTCGAGCCGCCGCTGCTCGACCAGCTCACGCGCCGCAGCATCGTCGTCTCGGCGCGCAGCATCGTGAATTCCGACTACAACCTACATCACAGCGGCACGGCGGAGCGCCGGGCCTACGATCAGTTCGCCGGCCTGCTCTCGGAGGTCGAGGCCGCCGTGCGCTCGGGGCCGGATCGCAAGTTCATCTACGCCTACTGGTCGGATTTCGACACGCTGTCGCACAAGCACGGCGTCGCCAGCCGGGAATCGGCCGACGAGTTCGCGCGGATCGACCGGGCGTTCGCCGAGATGAAGGATCGCCTTGCCGGCACGGAGACGGCCATCGTGCTGACGGCGGACCACGGCTTCATGGACAGCCCGCCGGAGGAAATGCTGCAGCTGGAGGACGCGCCGGGCCTCGCCGCGCTGCTCCGCCTGCCGCTCTGCGGCGAGCGGCGCGTGGCGTTCTGCCACGTGCAGGGCGGGCGCGCCGCGGAGTTCGCTTCGCGCGCGCGCGACTGGCTCGACGGCCGCGCCCAGGTGCGCGCCAGCCGCGAGCTGCTCGACGAGGGCTGGTTCGGGCCGGGCCGGCCGCACCCGGATCTCGCCGAGCGCATCGGCGACGTCACCCTGGTGATGAACGCCCATTACACGATCAAGGACTGGACGCCCGGCGAGAGCCGCCACCTGCACATCGGCAATCACGGCGGCGCCACGGACGACGAACTGCGCATTCCCCTGGTGGTGGCGACCGCATGAAGATCTCCGCAAACGGCATCGAGATCGCCTACGAGATCCACGGCCGCGCCGGCGCGCCGTGGCTGGTGCTCAGCCATTCGCTCGCCTGCAGCGTGCGCATGTGGGACCCGCAGATCGCCGCCTTCCAGGATCGCTATCGCATCCTGGCGTTCGACACGCGCGGCCACGGCGCGAGCGACGCGCCCCCGGGGCCGTATACGCTCGAGATGCTCGCCGACGACCTGCACGCGCTGCTCGGCGCGCTCGGCGTCTCGAAGCCGCATTTCTGCGGCCTGTCCATGGGCGGCATGATCGGCCAGACGTTTGCGCTGCGCTACCCGGGCGTCTTCCGCTCGCTCGCGCTCGCCGATACGACCAGCCGCTATCCGCCGGAAGCCGCGGCGCTCTGGGACCAGCGCATCCGGCTCGCCGAAACGCAGGGCATGGCGCCCCTGGCGCAGCCGACGCTGGAGCGCTGGTTCACGCCGGCGTTCCGCGAAGCCCACCCGGACGTCGTGGACGACGTTCGCCGGCTGATTCTCGCGACGCCGGTGGCGGGCTACGCCGGCTGCTCGCGTGCGATCCCGCAGATCGCGCTCACGGCGCGTCTGAAGGAGATCGCCTGTCCGATCCTCGTGCTGGTCGGGGAAGACGACGCCGGCACGCCCGTGTCGATGGCGCGCGAGATCCACGACAACGCGCCCGGATCGCAACTGGTCGTGCTGCCCAGGGCGGCGCACCTCGCGAATCTGGAGGCCGCGGACGGCTTCAACCGGGCGCTCGACGCGTTCCTCCGTTCGGTGCCCTGAAGCGGGCCCCGGAGGGGCCCCGCTACGCCTTGCCCAATCCCTTCCAGCGCGTCGCGCGACGCGAGTGGATGCCGAAGAGGTCGAGCACGCGCAGCACGCTGTGCTCCACGAGCTCCTCGATGCTGCGCGGCTTCGCGTAGAACGCGGGCACCGGCGGAAAGACGATCGCGCCCATCTCGCTCGCCGCCACCATGTTGCGCAGGTGCGCGAGCGTCAGCGGCGTCTCCCTCGGCATGATGACCAGCCGCCGGCGCTCCTTGAGCACGACGTCCGCGGCGCGCGACACCAGGTCGTCCGCGAACGCGTGCGCAACGGCCGCGAGCGTCCTCATCGAGCAGGGCGCGATCACCATGCCGGCCGTGAGGAACGAGCCGCTCGCGAGCGTGGCGCCGATGTCGCGCGGGTGGTAGGCCGCGTGCGCCAGCCGCTCGACGTCCTTGCGCTTCATCTGCAGCTCGTGCCAGCAGTTCAGCGCGCCCGCCTCGGTCAGCACGAGGTGGCTCTCCCAGCCGCGCAGGGTGCGCAGCGCCTGCAGGAGCTGCACGCCGTACGCCGCTCCGCTCGCTCCCGTGATTCCGACGATCAGGCGCTGTCTGGCCATCGGTTCAAGGTTACCTGATTACAATCCGGCGGTGAATCCGCGGCTCCTGCTGGTCGTGTTCTGCCCCTTCGCCGCGGGATACTTCCTGTCGTTCTTCTTCCGCAACGTCAACGCGGTCATCTCCAAGGATCTCGCGCGCGAGTTCTCGCTCGCGCCCTCGGATCTCGGTCTCCTGACCTCGATGTACCTGCTGACGTTCGCCGCGTTCCAGCTGCCGCTCGGCGTGCTGCTGGACCGCTTCGGTCCGCGGCGGGTGCTGGCCTGCCTCTACAGCGTGGCCGGCGCCGGCGCGCTCGTCTTCGGCCTGGCGCAGGACGTGGGCACGCTGAGCGTCGGCCGCGCGCTCATCGGTCTCGGCGTCTCCGGCGGGCTGATGGGCGCCATCAAGGCCTTCACGCTCTGGTTTCCGCTCTCGCGCCTGGCCACGCTGAACGGCCTGTACCTCGCCGTCGGCGGCATCGGCGGCCTGTCGGCGACGGCGCCCGTGGAGGCGCTGCTCGGGCCGCTCGGCTGGCGCGCGCTGTTCATGATCGTCGCCGGCTGCTCGGTGGCCGCCGCGGCGCTGATCTTCTTCGTCGTGCCGGAGAAGCCGCTGCCGGGAAAGGGCGAGTCGTTCGGCGCGCAGGTGCGCCGCTTCGGGGTCATCTTCGCGACCCCGGATTTCTGGCGCATCGCGCTGCCGCTGGTCGTCTGCCACGCCGGCTACCAGGCGCTGCAGGGGCTCTGGCTCGGCCCCTGGCTCTACGACGTGGCGAATCTGCCGCGCGCGTCGGTCGCGAACTTCCTGCTGACGACGGCGTTCGCCTACACCCTCGGATCGGTCTTCTTCGGCGTGGCGAGCGACCGGCTCGCCGCCGCGGGCGTGTCGCGCATGACGGTGTTCAAGCTCGGTCAGCTCGTCTCGCTCGCCATGTTCGTGCTGCTCGCCTCGGGCGTGCAGCGCGGACTGCCCGTGATTCTCGCGGTGTACGGCTTCACCGCGATCTCGGCGGCGCTCGCCTATGCCCTGCTCACCCCGCTCTTCGGTCCCGAGATGACCGGGCGCGTGAACACCGCCTCGAACGTGCTCATGTTCGCCTGCTCGTTTCTCTTCCAATGGGGCATCGGCGCGGTGCTCCGCGGCTATCCCGTGGTGGACGGCCGGTACGCGCCGCAGGGCTACACGCTGGCCCTGCTGCTGCTCGCGGGGATGCAGATTCTCGTGATCGCGTGGCTGCTGCCGATGCGCGACCCGGTCGCGCGCGAAGGAACCACATGACTCCGACGAGTCGCCACTACGTCGCCGTGGCGATGGCCGCGGGCGCGGTCTTCGCCCTCGGCCTCGGGATCCGCAACACGCAGCCGCTGTTCATCTCCGCGATCAATTCGCACACGGGCATCGGCTACGCGACGATCAGCCTCGCGTTCGGCATCGGCCAGATCATGTGGGGCGTCGCGCAGCCGCTCGCCGGCGCGATCGCGGACCGGCACGGGGCGCGCAGCGTCATGCTGGGCGGCGCCCTGCTCATCGTCCTCAGCACGATGCTCGTGCCGCTCGCGCAGAGCGCGCTGGCGCTGATCCTGCTGATCGGCGTGGTGAACGCCACCGGCGCGGGCGCCATCGGGCCCGCGCTGCTCATGTCGGCGATCAACCGCTGGATTCCGGAGGCGAGGCGCGCCATGGCGAGCGGCATCGTCAACGCGGGCGGCTCGTTCGGGCAATTCACGCTGATCCCGCTCGCGCAACTGCTGATCGGCGTCGCCGGCTGGCAGCCCGCGCTCATCGCGCTCGGCGCGACCGGCCTGATCGCGGTGCCGCTGGTGCTGTGGCTCACCACGGGCGCCGCGTCGGCGGTCACCCACGTGCAGCACGCGACCGACACGTCGCTGCGGCAGGCGGTGGCCGACGCGGCGCGCGACCGCAGCTACCTGCTGCTCAACCTGGGCTTCTTCACCTGCGGATTCCACGTCGCGTTCATCGCCACGCACCTGCCGGGCGTGGTCGCCGCCTGTGAGCTGCCGCCCACGGTCAGCGCGTGGTCGCTCGCGATCATCGGCCTGTTCAACATCGGCGGCAGCCTGTGGATCGGCAAGGCGATCCAGACCTGGCGCATGAAGCTCGCGCTCTCGGGCATCTACGCCGCGCGCGCCGCGCTGATCCTGGTGTTCTACCTTTCGCCCAAGGTGGAGCTGACGTTCTTTCTCTTCGCCGCCGGCATCGGCTTCACCTACCTGTCGACCGTGCCCCCCACCGTGGGTCTGGTGGCGAAACTGCACGGGCCGCGGTATCTCGCCACGCTCTTCGGCATCGTCATGCTCTCGCACCAGGTGGGCGGCTTTCTCGGCGCGTGGCTCGGCGGCAAGGCCTTCGAGGCGACGAACAGCTACGACTGGATGTGGTGGGCCGACATCGCCCTGTGCCTCATGGCCGCGGCCGTTCACCTGCCGATCCGCGAGGCGCGCGCGCCCGCGGCCGCCGCGGCCTGAGCGCCCGGCGGGGGGTTCAGCCGCCGCGCGGCGGGAACGCCGATTCGCGCTGCACGGTGCAGATCTGCAGGCGGTACTCGGCGTAGAACTCCGCGCGGCCCCGCTTCTGCGCCGCGGCGTGCTCCGGATGCAGCCGCCAGGCGCGCTGCGCCTCCTCGGATGCGAATTCGACGAGCGTCACCCGTTCGCCGTCGTCCGCGACGAAGGTCTTGTGCGACACGTACCCGGGCATCGTCTTCGCCAGCTCGCTCATGCGCGCGGCGAGATCCGGATAATCCTGCGCCTCGGGTTTCAGGCGGTTGCGAAAAACGGTGAGCACCATGCCAAAGCCTCCCTGGTTGCCAGCCTACGTGAACAGCGAGAATCCCAGGCGCCGTGCCGGCGCGAAGTCGCGGCGCACCGCGGCATGGAGCGCCGCGAGGTTGCGCCACGGACTCGCATCGCCGTAGAAGCGCCGCAGGAAGAGCAGATCGGTGACCATGCTGTCGACCCAGTCGATGTCCGTGGTGTAGCCGACCAGCGCCCGGCAGCGCGAAACCTCGAGAAAGCGGCGCGCGAACTGGCGGCCGGCGCGGCCCGCGAACACGCTGCACGCGCCGAAGAACACGAGATTGCGGTAACTCTCGCCCCAGCCGGCGAAGGCATCGCACAGCGCCTGCGGGCCGAGCCTCGCGAGCGCGGTGTGAACGGTCCCGGGCGAGCCATGAAACGACAGGTAATAGACGGGCGCGTCGAAGGACTCCGCGTCGCGCCAGAACAGCCCCTCCGGCCGGCGCGTGTAGGCGGCCAGGTGCTCCGGGGAGTCCACGAACCGGTGCGCGATGCGCAGCGGCGGGTCGAAGTGCGCCGCGAGGCCCTCGAGGAACGGCAGCACGGACACGCGCTGGAACACGCGCTGACGATGATCGCCCCAGTAGGTCTCGAGGCAGACCAGCTTGCGCGGCGCCCCGGTCCGCTTGCGATGCGCCATGCCGGTCCGCGTCTAGGGCAGCAGCTCGACTTCCACGAACACGAACTCGTGCGGATTGGGGTTGACCACGTTGTGCTCCACCCCCTGGGGCCGGGCGTAGGACTGGCCGAACGCGAGGTCGGTGACGATCTCGCCGTTCGCGGTCTCCTGCATCAGCTTGCCCGGCGTCAGCACCACCACGATGTAGTCGTGCGCATGCTTGTGCCAGCCGGTTTCCGCGCCGGGCGCAAAGCGCCATTCGGTGACGAGGGCGCGCTGCGTTTCCTGCAAGCGCTTCGAGGTGGCCTGCGGCCGCGTTTGTGACATGGTGTTCGATTGCCTTTGCACGTCGGGAGCGCCATCATACCGCCCCATCCGCCTGCGGTTGCAGCGGTGCCGCGCCTGCGGCAGCGCGCGATCGGAGTGCGGCTTCCCCGTGGACTGAATGGAGGCGCGCGTGTTCGAAACCACGATTGCTGGCAGCCTGCCGAAACCGGCCTGGCTCGCGGAAACCCAAAAGCTCTGGCCCGCCTGGCGGGCCGATGGCGCGGAGCTTGCGCGCGCCAAGCGCGATGCGACGCTGCTCTGGCTGAAGGAGCAGGAGGACGCGGGCATCGACATCGTCACCGACGGCGAGCAGTCGCGCCAGCATTTCGTCCACGGCTTCCTCGAGTTCGTGGAGGGCATCGATTTCGAGCACAAGGTGAAGATGGGCATCCGCAACAACCGCTACGACGCGATGGTGCCGGTCGTCGTCGGGCCCGTGCGGCTCAAGGGCCGCGTGCATGCGACCGAGGCGCGGCTCGCGCGCGCNNCTCCTCAACCAGGAGGCGCGCGCGCTGGAAAAGGACGGCGTGGACACGGTCCAGTTCGACGAGCCGGCGTTCAACGTCTACATGAGCGACGTCAAGCGCTGGGGCATCCGCGCGCTGCACCGCGCGATCCAGGGACTGAAGTGCAGGACCGCGGTCCACATCTGCTACGGCTACGGCATCCAGGCCAACCTCGACTGGAAGCAGACCCTCGGCACCGAATGGCGCCAGTACCAGGAGATCTTTCCGGCGCTCGCGAAGAGCCGCATCGACCAGGTGTCGCTGGAGTGCATCCACTCGAAGGTGCCGGTCGAGCTGCTCGCGCTGCTCAAGGGCAAGGAGGTGCTNNAACTGCGGCATGGCGCCGATGGACCGCGAGATCGCGGCAGCGAAGCTCAAGGCGCTCGCCGAGGGCGCGGCGCTGGCGAGGCGGCGGTATGCGAAGCGGGGTACGCCGCGGCGGTAGGCGCGCCGTTGCTGGAACTACTCGGGCACACCGGCCAGACGCAGCGCCTCCCTCACGTGCTGCGCGTCGCGCGGCTCCTTGAACGGCAGGCGCTCGAGCAGGCGGCCGATGCTCGCCGCGGGATGCTGTGCCAGGTACCGATCGCGGGCCGCTCGCGCGCTCGCGCGCTCGCCCAGCTGCGCGTGGCAGGCCGCGACGAGCGCGAGGCCGACCGCAGTATTGCCCTTTACGCCGCGCTCCAGCGCTGCAAGGGCGTCGGCATACCGACCGAGCAGGAATTCGGCAACGCCGACGCTCCGCCAGTACCATGCTGGCCCGAAGTAGGGATCGACGCGGCGCGCTTCCTGGAGCAGGGCAAGGCCCTCCTCGGCGCGCCCCAAATACGTCAGCACGTTGCCCAGGTCGGCACGGTTCCACTGATTGGCTCGGTTCAATTCGGCCCCGTGCCGGGTGTGATGCAGGGCCAGGTCCCATAGCCGGCGATCGAGGCAGAGCTGGCCGAGGATGGTGTGGCAGGTGCTCTCTTCCTCTGCGAGTTCCACCGCGCGCTGCGCAAGCGCCATGGGGCGCTCGAGGCTCGCGATCGGCGCCGCCAGGTCGTGTTCCCAGCGCCGCCGCAGCACGACCGCCAGCAGGCTGTGCGCAAGCCCGTAGGCCGGATCGATCGCGATCGCGCGCTCGAAGAGCCGGATCGCCTCCTGGGCGGAGTCCGGGTCGTCCCAGCTCAACGCGTTGCCGCGCAGCACGAGATCGTATGCGTCCATGCTGGCCGGTGGCTTGCGGCGCGCGCGGTCCGCGCTGCTCGCCTGCACGCGGCCGGCGAGCGTGCCCGCGATCGTGTTCACCAGCTCGTCCTGCACCGCGAACAGGTCGGTGAGCGGTCGGTCGAACCGGTCGCTCCAGACGCTTCTGCCAGTCTGCGCGTCGGTGAGCTGCGCGGTGATGCGCAGGCGATCCCCCATGCGACGCACGCTCCCGTCCACCAGGTACTGCACGTCCAGCGTCCGCGCCACCGCCACGGGATCGGTCGGCTGCCCCTTGAAGTGGAATGTCGAGTTGCGCGAAGCCACGGCAAGCGTGCGCCAGCGCGACAACTCGGTGATGACGTCCTCGGAGATGCCGTCGGCAAAGTATTCCTGGCCCGGGTCGCCCCCCATGTTTCGGAACGGCAGCACGGCGACCGAGATCGGCGCGCGCCCCGCCGGCGACGCGTCGGAAGCGGAAAGCTCCGCCGCGGCGAGCGGCGCGGCGAAGCGGTAGCCGCGCCCGGCGACGGTGGCAATCGCCCCGGAGCCGAGCAGCTTGCGCAACGCGCTGATCTGCACCGGCAAGTTGCTCTCCTCCACCACCAGCCCCGGCCAGGCCAGCTGCAGCAATTCGTCCTTGGTGACCACGCGGTCCCGGTGCTTGATCAGGGCGATCAGCACGTCGAGCGCCCGGGCACCGACCACCACCGGCTCGCCGTCGCTGAACAGCTGACGCGCCCCTTCGTTCAGCTCAAACCGGCCAAATCGGTAGATCCCGCTCACTCCAGGTCCTCGGCGGCGCTCGATTCGCGAGCCTTGAAGTCTGCAATCTACCCCAGCCGCGGTGGTTTCAAAACGTTTCAGAAACGTTTAAGAGCGCCCTAAGGACCGGGTTGCGCCGTCGGGAAGATGATTCGCCTCAGCAAACCGGCGCACCCGCCGGAGCCCCGAACCCAGGGAGATGCCATGAACCGCGAATCGAACCCCGTAGCGCCCCGCCCCCTCGTCAACGCTGCCGCTGCCCTTGCCGCGATGGTCATTGCCGCAGGCATCCTGGGGGGCGTCGGCACCCTCTTCCAGAGCCGTGGCACGCCGCTGGCGACCGTCGCCGCCGCCGAGCGCGCCTGCGAGCACCAAGCCTACGCGTCAGACCGCCAAGCCTGCATGAAGCGCTGGACCGTTGCCTCGAAAACAATCGCCATCGCGGCGCGCTAGCAAGGGCGCGCGCGCCGCGCTTGCACCGATGCCGAGCCGCGACTGGTGCGTATTATGATCCCCCGTCATTTCAAGAGCGCTTTGCTCATTCGGGGACCGCACACGTCATGCTGCAGCTCTACTACTACCCCGGCAATGCGAGCCTCGCGCCGCACATCCTGCTCGAGGAAATCGGCGCCCCCTTCGAACGGGTCTTCGTCGATCGCACGAAAGCCGCGCACAAGACGCCGGAGTACCTGAAGCTGAACCCGAACGGCCGTATCCCGGTGCTCGTGGACGGGTCGTTCGTCCTTTACGAGAGCGCGGCCATCTGCCTGTACCTCGCAGACCGTTTTCCACAGGCGCGTCTGGTGCCGGCCCTGCAGAGCGCCGAGCGCGCCCACTTCTACCAGTGGATGTTCTGGTGCACGAATACGCTCCAGGCCATGCTGATGCACTACTTCTACGGCGAGCGCATGGTCGACGACGGCGATGTCGCCGCAGCGCTGCAGGTGAAGACCCGCGCCGAATCGAGTATCGGCGAGATGCTCGATCGGCTGGACGAGCAGCTCGCCTCGCACGGCGGGGAATGGCTGCTCGGTCCCGCGTTCAGTGCGGTGGATCCGTATGCGCTGATGCTCGGCCGCTGGACGCGCGGCTTTGCGCGCCCGGCCCGCAGCCTGCCGCATCTGGGGCCTTACCTGCAGCGCGTACTCGCCCGGCCGGCCGTGCAGCGCGCGTTTGCGGCGGAAGCGCTGGCAGCGCCCTTGGTTTGAGGTTCCGCGGCGGCGCCTACCACGCCATCGCGGACGACGGAAAGCAGAGCGCCTTGGCGCCGCGCGGGTCGCAGCCCGCCTCGATGAGGCCGGAGTCCTCGTCGAACGCCGCGCAGGAAACGAACCCCTCGGTCCAGTCGGGCGCGACGTCGAGGTCGTGCCCGCGGCGGCGCANNTAGAACTGCAGCAGCCACTGGCCCTGGTTGTCGCCGCCCATCGTGCCGAAGGCCATCCACGGCTTGCCGTTGCGGAACGCCATCGACGGCGTGAGCGTCGTGCGCGGCCGCTTGCCCGGCGCAACCACGTTGGGGTGATGCTCGGGCCCGAGGTAGAAGGTCATCATGCGCACCGACAGCGGGAAGCCGAGCGGCTCGATCACTTCCGCCGACGAGATCCACGCGCCGCTCGGCGTGAACGACGCCATGTTGCCTTTCGCGTCCACCGCGTCGACGTGCACGGTCCCTGCACCCCAGTCCTTCGGGGTCAGTCTCTCTTCCTCCGGCAGCAGCGCGCCGTTGCGTCGCGCATCGCCCGGGCGCAGCTCGCGGCTCGCGCGCCGCGGGTCGATCAGCGCCGCGCGCCGCTTCGCGTAGTCCGCCGACAGCAGCACCTCGGCCGGCACCCAGGCCATGGCCGGATCGCCGTAGTACTGCTCGCGATCGGCGTAGGCGAGTTTCATCGCCTCGACGAGCAGGTGGCAATAGTCCGGCGTGCCGAAACCGATCGCCTTCAGGTCGAACTGCCACAGGATCGCCAGCGTCTGCAGCTCGGCCGGCCCCTGCGACCAGAATCCGGTCTTGAACAATTCGGTGTCGCCGAGCTTCACCGAGGCCGGCTCCTCGATGCGCGTCTCGAAAGCGGCGAGATCCTCGCGCGCGAGCAGCCCGTCGCGCTCGCGCGAGAATTTCGCGATCTCCGCAGCCACGTCGCCTCGATAGAACGCCTCGAGGGGATCCTTGGCGTTCGCCAGATAGTCGAGGGTTCGCGCGAGCGCCGGGTTGCGGAACCGGTCGCCCACCTCGGGCACGCGGCCGCCCGGCAGATACAGCCTCGCGCTGCCCGGCCACTCCGCCTCGAAACGCGGTTTCATCGCCAGGATCCCGTACTTGTGCTGATTGCGCAGCCCCTCGGACAGCGGGAAGCCGTCCCGGGCGAGCGCGCGCGCCGGCGCCATCACCTCGGCGAGCGGCATCGAGCCCCAGCGCTGCAGGGCGGTGATGAGCGCGCCGAACGCCGCCGGCACGCCCGCGGCGAGGATGCCGGAATCCGGAACGTCCTTCAGCCCGCGCGACAGAAAGGCCTGCGGCGTCGCACGCGCCGGCGCGGCCATGTTGCCGTTGACCGCGATGACGCGGCGCTCGCCCGCCAGCCGCACGAGGATTGGGCATTCGCCGCCGATCGTGTGCATCTGCGGATTGACGACCCCCTCGGCGAATGCCATGCCGACCGCGGCGTCGATGGCGTTGCCGCCCGCCTTGAGGATGTCGGCGCCCGCGACGGCGGATTGGTTGCTGTTCGAGGCGACCGCGCCCCGCGTGCCCATCAGGCGCGGGTGGAAGGTGGTCGTCTCCGTGGGAAGAATCCGGTACGCGCGTCGGCTCATAGGTCTTCAAGTATATTCGCCGCATGCGCCGCGCCCGCCTCGCCGCCGACATCGGCGGCACCTTCACCGACGTCGTGCTGGAGCACGCCGGGCGGCGCGTCTCGGCGAAGGTGCTGACGACGCCGAGCGCACCCGAGACCGGCATGCTCGAGGGCATCGCGCAGGTGCTGCAGAGCGCCCGGTTGTCGCCCCCCGACGTGGGCGTGCTGATCCACGGCACGACGCTCGCCACCAACGCGCTGATCGAGCGCGCCGGCGCGCGCACGGCGCTCGTCACCACGGCCGGATTCCGCGACGTGCTGGAGATGGGCTTCGAGAAACGCTACGAGCACTACGACCTGAATCTCGAGCTGCCCGCGCCGCTGGTGCCGCGCGAACTGCGCTTTCCGGTCACCGAACGCATGACGGCGCGCGGCCGGGTTCACGTGCCGCTGGCGGAGCACGAAGTCGACGCGCTGGCGGACGTCCTGCGCGCGGGGCGGGTCGAGGCCGTTGCGATCGGCTTTCTGCACGCGTACGCGAACGACGCGCACGAGCGCCGNNCAGCCGCTGATGGCGCGTTACCTCGGGAAACTGGCCTCGGAACTCGAGCGCCTCGGTTTCCACTGCCCGCTCTACCTGATGACCTCGGGGGGCGGACTGACCACGCTGGAGGCGGCGCGCCGGTTCCCCGTGCGGCTGATCGAGTCGGGACCCGCCGGCGGCGCCATCCTCTCCGCCGGCATCGCGCGCGAAGCCGGCCTCGCCGAGGTGCTGTCCTTCGACATGGGCGGCACCACCGCCAAGATCTGCTTCATCAGCGACGGGCGGCCGGAGCAGTCGCGCCGCTTCGAAGTCGCGCGCGTCTGGCGCAACCTGCGCGGCAGCGGCCTCCCCGTGCGCATCCCCGTCACCGAGATGGTCGAGATCGGCGCCGGCGGCGGCTCGATNNCCCGTGTGCTACCGGCGCGGCGGCGCCGAGCCCACGGTGACCGACGCCAACGTCGTGCTCGGCCGCATCGACCCCGAGGCGTTCGCCGGCGGAACGCTGGCGCTCGACGCCGCGGGCGCGGAACAGGCGGTGCTCGAGCGCATCGGCGCGCCGCTGAAGCTCGATGCGCGCTGGGCGGCGGCGGGCATCGGCGAAATCGTCGAGGAGAACATGGCGAGCGCGGCGCGCGTGCACGCGATCGAGCGCGGCAAGGTCGCCGAGCGATGCACGCTGATCGCGTTCGGCGGCGGCGCGCCGCTGCACGCCGCGCGCCTGGCGGCGAAACTCGGCATGGCGCGGGTGCTGGTGCCGCTCGACGCCAGCGTCGGCTCGGCGATCGGGTTCCTGCGCGCGCCGATGGCCTTCGAGGTGGTGCGCAGCTTCGCGTTCGAGGAGAAGGCATTCGACGCCGCGGCGATCAATCGCCTGCTGCACGCCCTGCAGGCGGAGGCCTCGGCAATCGTTGCGGCGGGCGCGCCGGGCGCGCCGCTCGAGACCCATCGCGTGGTGGAAATGCGCCATCGCGGCCAGGGCCACGAGATGGCGGTGCCGCTGCCGGACCGCGCACTCGCCGCAGCCGATTGCGCGGCGCTGCGGGAGGCGTATCAGGCGCGCTACGAGGAGCAGTTCGGCGTGCGCATCGCCGACGTGCCGGTGGAATTCCTGACCTGGTCGGTCGCCGTGGCCGCTGCCGCGGCAGAGGACGTCGCCCCGCCCGCGCCGCTGGCCGAGGGTGCCGCGATGCCGCGCGGGCAGCGCGAGGTCTTCGATCCCGCCTCCGGTCGCGCCGAGCGCTGCCCGCTGTACTGGCGCGCCGAATTGCCGGCGCACGCGCGCATCGGCGGACCGGCGCTGGTCGCGGAGGCGCAGACCACGACGCTCGTGCCGGCCGGCTGGGATCTCGAAGTCACCGCCGCTGGCCATCTGCTGCTTTCCAAGCGATGATCCGCGACATGCAGCAGGAACTCGTGCGCCAGATCGTCTGGAACCGGCTCATCGCGGTCGTCGAGGAGCAGGCCAACGTGCTGCTCAAGACCGCGTTTGGCGCCATCACGCGCGAGGCGGGCGATCTGTCCGCCGGGGTGTACGACACGCGCGGCCGCATGCTCGCGCAAGCGGTGACCGGAACGCCCGGCCACGTGAACACCATGGCCACGGCGGTCGCCCATTTTCTCGACCGCTATCCGGCAGCGACGCTGAAGCCCGGCGACGTGCTCGTCACCAACGACCCCTGGCTCGGCACCGGGCACCTGTTCGATTTCGTCACGGTCACGCCGGCGTTTCTCGACGATCGCCTGATCGGTTTCTTCGCCTCCACGTGCCACATGATCGACGTCGGCGGCCGCGGTTTCGTCGCCGAGGCGACCTCCGTCTACGAGGAAGGGCTCTACGTCCCGCACCTGAAACTCGCCGAGGAAGGCCGCCTCAACCAGACGCTGCTCGCGATCCTGATGGGCAACTCGCGCGAACCGACGCAGGTGCGCGGCGACCTGCTGGGCCTGCTGTCGTGCAACGAGGTGGCGACGCGGCGCCTGGCGGCCATGCTGCGCGAGTTCGCGCTGCGCGACCTCGACGCGCTCGGGGAGTACATCCTGGAGACCTCGCGCCACGCGATGCTCGAGGCCGCGCGCCGGCTGCCGCAGGGTACCTGGCGCGCATCGACGCGGCTCGACGGCTACGAGGCGCCGATCGACCTGTGCGCCGCGCTCACCGTAAGTGCCGCGGGCGTGCGCGTCGACTACGCGGGCACCTCGGCCGCCTCGCGCTTCGGCATCAATTCGCCCAAGTGCTACACCGACGCGTACACCTCGTTCGGCGTCAAGTGCATCGTCGCGCCCGACATCCCGAACAACGCGGGATCGCTCTCCGTCATCCAGGTCGATGCGCCCGAGGACACGATCGTGAGCGCCTGCCGGCCGCGCCCGGTCACGGCGCGCCACGTGATCGGCCAGATGCTGCCGGAGCTGGTGTTCAACTGTTTCGAGGCGCCGCTCGAGGGGCGCGTCCCGGCCGAAGGCGCCGGCAGCATGTGGGTGATGGGGTTTTCCGGCGGTCCGCTCGTCGCGGGCGCGAGCGCGCGCGCGACGCCGTTCAACGTCATATCGATCGCCATCGGCGGCATGGGTGCGCGGCCGGAAAAGGACGGCCTGTCGAGCACGGCATTCCCGAGCGGCGTCGGCGCCATCCCGGTGGAGATCACCGAATCCCAGTCGCCGCTACTCTTTCGCCGGCGCGAACTGGCCACCGGCTCGGGCGGCGGAGGACGGCATCGCGGCGGCGAGGGCGCCGTGATGGAAATCGAGAACACCGAAGCCGAGCCCTTCGCGATTGCCTGCGCCACGGTGGAGCGCCGCCGCCATCCGGCGCGCGGCCGCGCCGGCGGAGATTCCGGGCGCGTCGCGCGCGTCGCGCTCGGCAGTGGCCGCGAATTGCCCGGCAAGGAAACCTACGTCGTGCCCGCGGGCGACCGCCTCGTCGCCGAGATGCCCGGCGGCGGCGGTTACGGCCGGAAGCCCTGACCCACGCTCAAGCCGCGTAGTTGAGCACCGCGAAGAAGTGAAAGCCGGTGCCGGTGGCGACGAAGCAATGCCAGACGGCATGCGCGTACCGCAGGCGTGAATCGAGCATGAAGAAGACGACCCCCGCGGTGTAGGCGAGGCCGCCCAGCACGAGCAGCGTGACGCCNNGCCTTGAGCGTCACCCCCAGCACCGCCAGCGACCACACCAGCCCGAACAGCGTCCAGCCCCAGGCACCGCCGAGGGCGCCGAGCGCGAACGGCGTGTAGCTGCCGGCAATGAACACGTAGATCGCGCCGTGATCGAGCTTCAGGAACACGCGTTTGGCGCGCCCCGCGGGCAGCGCGTGGTACAGCGTCGAGGTCAGGTACAGCAGCACCATCGTCGCGGCGAACACGGCCGCCCCGACGACATTGGACGCTTGGAGCGGCTGCGTCGCGGCCATCAGGAACGGCACCGCCGCAATGGCCGCCAGCAAGGCCACGCCATGGCTCACGCTGTTGGCGATCTCTTCGCCCAGGGTCTGTGCGCGCTCGTCCATGCCGTCCATTATGCGCCGCGCCTGCGGCGCTGCAGGCGGCGCGCGTCGCGCGAAAAGGAATCGATTGACCGCCGCGCCCCATTGCCTGTATAAGGTTCCTGCAGGATTCTCGCGTCGTGGAGTAGCTGGTTCGCCCTCGCATTCGCGCTGTGCTCATCAGGTAGTTCGCTTCCTTGAAGTTCCCGCGGCGCCCGACAAGCGCCCTTAGGTCATTCCATTCCATATTAAGGAAACACGCATGAGCACAGGTACCGTCAAGTGGTTCAACGACGCCAAAGGCTTCGGCTTCATCACGCCCGAAGACGGCGGCAAGGATCTCTTCGTGCACTTCTCCTCGATCCAGGGCAGCGGCTTCAAGACGCTGTCTGAGAATCAGAAGGTGCAGTTCGAGGTCGCGCAGGGACCGAAAGGCGCCCACGCCGTCAATATTCGCGCCGCTGGTTAACCCCAGGCAGGCGAAGAATGAAAAAGCCCGGTCTGCCGGGCTTTTTTTTCGCCGCCCCCGAGGCCCCCATGACCCTGCAGAACATGCCGAAGATCCAGCGCCCCCGCGTGGCGCTGTGGACGCGCGAGAAGATCGGATCGCTGACGACCCCCGAAGTGCGCCAGCTGCACACCAATGCCACGCGGCTGCACGAAACCGAGATCGCGACGCTGTGCGACACCGTGCTCGCGGAACGCGGCCGCAGCCGCAGCCCGGTGCGCCGGCCCAGAGCGAACCGCCAGGCCCGGCGGCTGGTGTCGCGCACCGTGGCGTTCGGCCTGTGCGGCGTTGAATTGCGCAGCCGCTTCTGGAGCCGCGGCGGCGTGCGCGCGAGCGACGGCGCCGTGGTGATGGCGCTCTGGGCCGACGACGTGGTCCGGGAGAGTGGCGCCTGCAGCTATCTGCTCTGGGCGGAAAACGTGGAGGGTTCGCGGCCCTGGTCCGACAAGCCGGGGGGCAAAGAGCGGCTGGAACATTGCGAGCGCGCCGCCGAGCGGGGCGAGGCGGAGGGACTGCTGGTCTATGGCGAGCGCCTGGAGGGGACTCTGCCCGAGGACAAGGCGCTGCGCGTCGACGGCGTCGAACCGGGCGTGGTGCTGTCGCTGCGCGTCGAGAAACGCGCGCAGGCGTACTGGGCCACGTGGAGCGAGTGAGCGGCCGCACGCGGGCCGCGGCGCGCGGGACGCGCAATTTCTGGGAAAGCGGACATGGACAAACGCAGGGTCTGGCGGGAGCAGGAGCAGCGGCTGGTCGAGCGCTGGAACGAAGTCACGACGCGCTATCAGGATCTCCATGCCGAAATCTCGCGGCAGGCGTCCGCCGGCGCCGTCAGCCCCGAGCTGACGTTGCAGGCTGAGCGCGCGCGCGCCGATATCGAAGTCGTGCGGCGCCAGGTCGCGCGCATGAAGGTCGAGTTCAATTCCGGCAAGCGCTTCTAGGCGCCGGGGCGGCTCAGGAAGGTCTCGCCAGGTCGGCCCGGGTCGCCGGCACCGAGAACGTCGCGTCGGGAAATTCGGGTAGCGTCGCTTCCCACGCCGCGTGGCGGGCCCGCATCGCCGCGAGCCGCTGCGGCTCGCGCCTGCCCAGGTTGGCGCGCTCGCGCTCGTCGCGCGACAGATCGTAGAGAAACTCGTCGCCGTCGAGCGACAGCCATTTCCAGTCACCCGCGCGGAGCGCCTTCTGGCTGCGGAACTTCATGCGCCAGAACAGCTCGCGCCCGAATGTGGCCCCCGGGTCATCGAGCACCTGCCCCAGGCTCTGCCCGTCGAGCGGGTAGTCCGCGTGCGGCGCGACGCCCGCGGCATCCAGCATCGTCGCCACCCAGTCCATCGTGATCGCGAGCTGCGCCGTCGCGCCGCCCGCGCGCACACGCCCCGGCCAGCGCGCGATGTAAGGCACGCGGATGCCCCCCTCGAGCAGGTCCATCTTGCCGCCGACCAGCGGCCAGCTGTCGGAGAACCGCTCGCCGCCGTTGTCGCTGGTGAAGACGACGAGCGTGTGCTCGTCCGCACCCGAGCGCCGCAGGGCCTCGAGAATGCGGCCGATGCCCTCGTCCATGTGATGAATCATCTTCAGGTAGGCCGCGACCGAGCCCCCGTCGAAGTGGTAGATCTTTTCCAGGCCGCGGGCGAGCGCCTCGTCGGCGCGCGTCTCCCACGGCCAGTGCGGCGCGGTGTAGTGCACCGAGAGCAGGAACGGCCGGCCTTGCTGCCGGCCGATGAAATCCACGGCGCGCTCCGAGATCAGGTCCGTGACGTAACCGGCGCGCTCCACCTCGGTTTCGCCGTCGTACAGGTCGTGGACGCCGGCCGGGTCCCGGTGGGTGAAATAGTCGATGCCGCCGCTCATCGGCCCGAAGAATTCCTCATAGCCGCTCTTCAGCGGCCCGAAGTGGGGCAGGAAACCCAGATGCCATTTGCCGGCGAGCGCGGTCGCGTAGCCGGCGTCCCGCAGCAGCGACGCCAGCGTCGGGTGCGCCGGGGGAAGTCCCAGGACGGGGTTGCCGCGGTGGCGGCTGGCGATCGGCTCGTCGTTGCCGCCGCGCAGGCGGTACTGCCAGCGCCCCGTGGCGAGCGCAAACCGCGTCGGCGAGCACACGGGAGAATTCGCGTAGCCCTGCGTGAACCGCAGGCCCTCGCTGGCCAGGCGATCGAGATTCGGCGAGCACGCGGACCGCCCGCCGTAGCAGCCGAGATCGGCGTAGCCGAGGTCGTCGGCGACGATGAATACGAAATTGGGTCTGGCGCGGTTTGTCACGATCGCCCTCGGTGCGCGAGATTACCCTAGTTTGCTCGGCCTTCGCCGCGCGCGGGAATGCGCCTAAGATCGGCGCATGCCGGCCGCGGAAACCTCGGCGCAGCGGCGCCCGCGGAGCGCCTGACGTGGTGCCTCTGCGCCAATGGGCGCGCGCGCTCAAGCGCGAGACGCTCACGCTGTATTACGCAGCGCGCGACCCGCGCACGCCCTGGTATGCGAAGCTGCTCGCCGCCGCCGTAGCGGCCTACGCGCTCTCCCCGGTGGACCTGATTCCCGACTTCATCCCGGTGCTCGGGCTGCTCGACGATGCCTTGCTGCTGCCGCTCGGCATCTGGCTCGCGCTCAAGTGCGTGCCGGAAACGGTCTGCGCCGAGGCGCGCGCCCGCGCCGGCGAGGCGCTCGAGCGGCCGCAAAGCCGCGGCGCGGCTTGGGTCATCATCGCCCTCTGGACGGCCTGCGCCGCTGCGCTAGGCGCGTGGCTCGTGAAGTTCCTGTAGCAGGCCGTCGATCGCTTCGGCCGCCTCGCGCGGGCGCTCGAGCGGAAACAGGTGGCCGCCGGCCACCTTGCGCTTGCGCCAGCCGCGCATCGCCGAGGCGCCGACGAGCCGCACGACGTCGGAGTCCGCGCCGCCGACGAATCCCGCCGGAACGCGCAGGCGCTGCGCGTGGCGCCAGGTGTCGTGCGGCACCGTCCGGTAGATGCGGTATTCGATCTCGGGATCGATGCGCAGCCGCCACTGCCCGTGCCCGCCCACCAGCGCGTGGCGCACGTAGTCGTCGAGGCATTCCGGCGCGAAGTGCCGGAACAGCCGCCGCGTGCGCAGGTGCGCCTTGGCGTCCTCGCGGCTCGGCCACGCGCTGCGGCGGTCGCGCGTTGCGCCCGCGGGCGTCACGCGATCGACGATGCCGAAGCGCTTCGAAGCCCACAGCAGGCGCCCCTTCACCGGGCCGATGACCGGCGCATCCAGCAAGACGACGGCACGAAACAGTTCCGGACGGTGCGCCGCGGCGATGAGTGTCAGGTAGCCGCCGAGCGAATGGCCCACGCCGAACACGGGTTCGCCTCGCCAGTCGCGCTCGATCGTGTCCAGCAACTGCTCGACGAGATGCAGCCAGCGCTCGGTGACGGGGTAGTCGGGATCGGTGCCGATGGCCTCGATCGCGCCGACGCGATAGCGCTCGGCGAGCGGTTCGAGCAGCGCCGCGTAACACGGCGCCGGAAACCCGTTCGCGTGCGAGAACTGGAGCGGGGGCTTGCGCGCGCTCAGGCCGCGGGCTCGCCGGCGCCGCCGCCGACCGGCTGGCCGATGTGAAAGCCCTGCGCGTAATCGCAATCCGCGGCGCGCAGGAACTCGATCTGCGCCTCGCTCTCGACGCCTTCGGCNNCGGTCCACCGGGAAGCGTCGCAGCAGTGTCACGCTCGAATGGCCCGTGCCGAAATCGTCGATCGCCAGCGTGACGCCGAGGTCCTTCAGCTTGCGCAGCACGGGCGCCGTGACGTCCGGGTACTGCATGACGGTCGCCTCGCTGATCTCGAGTTCCAGGAGGTGTGGCGCCAGGCCGCTGTCGGCGAGCGCGCGCGAGACGATCTCCACCAGCTTCGGGTCGCCGAACTGCTTGGCCGACAGGTTCACCGAGATGGGCAGCGCGCCCTCGCCGTTGTGCGCCTGCGCCCAGGCGCAGGCCTCGCGCAGCGCCCACTCGCCCAGGCGCAGGATGAGCCCCGTGTCCTCGGCGAGCTGGATGAACTCCGAGGGCGTCACCATCCCGCGCGTGGGATGCTGCCAGCGCAGGAGCGCCTCGTGCCCCGCCACCGCGCCGGATCTCAGGTCGAGCACCGGCTGCCACATGAGCCGCAGCTCGCCGTTCTGCGCCGAGCGCCGCAGGTCGTTCTCGAGCGCGAGCCGGCGCGTCGCCGAGACGTTCATCTGCTCGGTGAAGAACTGGTAGTTCGCGCGCCCGATCTCCTTGGCGTGGTACATCGCCGCGTCGGCGTTGCGGATCAGCGTTTCCGCGTCGCGGCCGTCGTCCGGCGCCACGCTGATGCCCACCGAGCAGGACACGTGCAAGTCGCGCTCGTCGATCGTCACCGGCTGCGCCACCGCCTCGATGATCTTCTGCGCGACGTGCGCGGCGTCCGAGGAGCGCTTGATCTCCGGCAGCACGATGACGAACTCGTCGCCGCCCAGGCGGCAGATCGTGTCGCCCTCGCGCAGCTGCTCCTGCAGGCGCCGCCCGACCTCGCGCAGCATCCGGTCGCCGACCGCGTGGCCGTGCGTGTCGTTGACGTGCTTGAAACGGTCGAGATCGACGAACATCGCCGCGCAGAGCTTGCGATTGCGCGAGCCGAAGACGAGGGCCTGGCCGAGGCGGTCCTCGAGCAGCCTGCGGTTGGGCAGGCCGGTCAGCNNTCTGCCGCCGCCCGCGCTTCGGCCTCGGCGCGCGCCTTCGTTTCCCTCTCGAGCTGCTGCCGGGCCGCATCCAGGTCGGCGTTGCGCGCCGCGAGCGCGCGATCCATCGCGTCGCGCGCAGCCCGCGCCTGCGCTGCCTCTTCGCGCGCCGCCGCCACCGCGCTCTTCAGCGCATCGCGCTCCTGCGCGAGCTTCGACAGCATTTCCGCCTCGCGGCGGCGCGGATCCAGGTCGTCCGCAATCCACACCGTGCCGAGCGACGGGTTGGCCGCGTTGATCGCCTTGGCGATGAGCCGGCAGGGAAAGGCGCTGCCGTTGCGGCGGCGCATTTCCCATTCGAGGTCGAGCTGCCCGCCCGCGGCCAGCAGCGGAATCGCGATCCGGCCCAGCGCCTCGTAACTTTCGCGCGAGACGTGGATCGCCTCGCCCTGCTGGCCGACGAGGTCTTCGACCGCCCAGCCGAAAATTTCAGCGAACTTCGGGTTGCAGAGGAAGAAGCGGCGGTCGCGCGTGAACGCGATGCCGATCCAGGCGTTCGCCAGAATCGCTTCCACCTCGAGCTGCGGGTGGCGGGCGCGCGGCGGCAGCCCCGCCGCGTGCGCCTCCGCGGCGGCGAGTGGCCCCCAGGGCGAGCGCTCGCTCATTTCACCGCCAACCGTTCGAAGTCGGCGGCGAACTCGAGCATGCGGGCGCGCGCCGAGGCGCGCTGCTCAGGCGTCAGCGACCGGTCGAGTTCGAGCAGCATGTCGTACAGGGCGTCGACATTGGCGCGGTGCGCCGCGGCGAACGCCGGTTCGCGAAGGCGATCCCAGTGCTGCGCCCATTCGGGGAGGCGCCGCGTGGCCTCGCGCGCGCGCAGGATGGCGACGAATTCGGCCTGCAGGCGCCGCCGCTCCCGGTCGCGCATTTCGCCGACCAGCGGCGCGCGCTCGCTGTAACGCCGCACCCGCTCGACTTGGGCATTGCTGAGGCTCCCCAACCAATCCTCCAGCCGCTCGACGTTGCGCTTGACGCGCCGTCGCCGTCGCTCCGTCTCGTCCCCTTCGAGCTGCTCCTTCGCGAACTTGCGGTTGTCCTCCGCAAAGCGGCTCCGCAGGTGTTCGAGTTGCTCGTCGCTGAGCCGGTCCAGGAGCGGTGCCGCCTGCTCGGCCGCCGCCCGCATCGCCGCTCTTGTTTCCTTCTGGAACGAATCGTACCCCCAAACGAGGTCGGCGCGCGAGAGTCCGCGCCCGATCCGGGCGTCCGCCTCACGCACCAGGGCCACGTAGCGGGGCAGCGCCTCGGCACGGTGCCAGGCGAGGAACGCGGCAATCCGCGTGTCCAGCTCCTCGCTCTGCGGGCCGTGGACGTCCAGGTAGCGCCCGGTCTGCCAGCGCAGGAAGAGCTCGGCGTTGTTGTACATCAGGCGCGTCGCGCTGCACCCCCCGAGCAGGGCCAGCGCCACCAGCGCGAGAAGGCCGAGCCAGCGCCTCACCAGAAGCGCTCCGCCGTGATCTGGCCCGGCGCCCGGCGGCGGTGCTTGCGCAGGCCCTGGGCGACCAGCGCCTCGGTCGCGTCCTTCACCATGTCCGGATTACCGCACAACATGAACTGCGACCGCTCGGCGGCGATGGGAAATCCGGCGGCCGCCGCGAGGCGGCCGTCGGCGATCGCCGCCGGGATGCGCCCGGCGAGCGTCCCCGGCGCCGTGTCGCGGCTCAGGAACGAGACGGTGCGGAAACGCCCGGCGTGGCGTTGCTCGAGCTCGTCGAGCAGCCCGCGATACACGAGCTCCTCGTGCCGGCGCACGCCGTGGACGAGCACCACGCCCGCATAGCGCTCCCACGGCGTCGGCGTGCGCAGGATGGACAGGAACGGCGCGATGCCCGTCCCCGTGGCCAGCATCCACAGCTCCTCGGCCGGCGGCACTTCCGAGAGGACGAGAAATCCCGTCGCCTTGGCATTGAGATAGAGCGAATCCCCCGGCTGCAGGCAGGCCAGCCGCGGCGACAGCAGCCCGTCGGGCACGACGATCCCGTAGAACTCGAGCGGCAGCTCGCCCGGCGGGCTGACGATGGAAAACGCCCGCGCGACGCGCTCGCCGCCGATGTCCAGCGCGATCTTGACGAATTGTCCTGCCTCGAACGCCAGCGGCGGCCCGGCGAGGCGCAGCGAAAACAACGCCGGGGTCCAGTGGCGGTTCTCGATCACCCGGCCTTCGAGCCACTCGCTCATGTCACTGCGCCGCCGGGCTCGGCGCGTCCCGGTTCACCTGCTCGAGCGCGTCCCGCACCGCCGGCGGCAGATCGAGGCTGAACGCCGGCGCGATGGCCTCGAGCTGCGCGACGCTCGTCGCGCCGACGATCGTCGAGGCGACGAAGAACCGGCTGCGCACGAACGCCAGGGCGACGTGCGCCGGCGACAGGCCGTGGCTCTCGGCGACGCGCGCGTACGCTTCCGCCGCGGCGAGCACGCGCGGACGCTTGTAGCGCTCGCCGAATGTGGGAAATTTCGCGAGGCGCGCCTCGGACGGCCACGGCTGCGCGCGCAGCTTCCCCGTGAGCAGGCCCATGGCGAGCGGCGAATACGCGAGCAGCGGCACGCCGAGGCGGCGGCTCGCTTCGGCGAGGTCGCCGTCGAACAGGCGCGACACGAGGTTGTAGCCGTTCTGCACCGACGCCGGCGGCGGCAGGCCGTGCTCGAGCGCGAGCCGGGTGAATTCGCACAACCCCCAGGCGGTTTCGTTGGACAGCCCGTAGGCGCGGATCTTGCCGGCGCGCATCGCCGCGGCCATCGCCTCGATCTGCTCGAGGATCGGCGTCGCGTCGCGCTCCAGCGCCGGGTCGTACTGCCAGCTGCCGAAACTCGGTACGTAGCGCTCGGGCCAATGGATCTGGTACAGGTCGATCCAGTCGGTCTGCAGGCGCTTCAGGCTGTCGTCGATCGCCCAGGGAATCGTCTTCTTCGAGACGTGCGTCTCGCCGTTGCGGATCCACTCGCGCCGCCCGGGGCCCGCGATCTTCGAGGCGATGACGAGCGAGTCGCGGCGCGCGCGGTTGCGGCCCAGCCATTCGCCGAGGATGGTCTCGGTGCGGCCCTGCGTCTCGCGCCGCGGCGGCACGGGGTACATCTCCGCCGTGTCGATGAAGTTGATGCCGCGCCCGAGGGCCCATTCGATCTGCGCGTGCGCCTCGCGCGCGTCGCTCTGCTCGCCCCAGGTCATGGTGCCGAGACAGATCTCCGTAACGTCCAGCGGGCTGCTGCCTAAGCGGCTGATTTTCATGGCGTCTCGCGTCGCGCAAACGATACAGGTAAAGTGCCGCGCATGCACGAATTGACGGCCTTCGCGGACTGTGGTTTCGCCTTCCTTCCCGGCGTCTTTCCCTATTCGCAGGGCGTCGTTGCGCAACCAGGTTTCGTCATCGAGCGCGCGCGCTTTGCGCGGCCGCTGCCGGTCGCGGAAGGCTTTCGCGCGATCGCGGCGCATCTTGCGGCGCTCGATCGACCGAAGACGGCGCTGTGCGCCTGCGAGCTGCGCTCGCCGCAACCGTTCTCCTTCGCCGGGTTCGCGGACTTCAACCGGGGATACGTCGGCGTGCTCGAGCGCTGGGGGTTGTACCGCGACGGTCTCAATCCGGTCGCCCGCTCGAACGTCGCGCCGGAGTTGGATCCGCCCGGCGAGCCGAGCTTTCACGCCTTCTGCTACACGGTGCCGCGCGCCGGGGCGGCGACGAGTTTCGTCGTCGCCGGCAGCGGCGAGTGGCCCGAGGGCGGCCGTTTTCCGGAGGACATCGTGGCGCGCGGCGACGTGAGTCCGCGCGGCTTGCGCCAGAAGGCGGACTGGGTCCTGGCGATGATGCGCCAGCGACTCACCGGACTCGGCGCGCGAGCCGAGGACGCGACCGTCACCCAGGTCTACACCGTGCACGACATCCATCCGCTGATGCCCGCCATCGCGGCGCTTGCGCCGCAGGCGAGCGTCACCTGGCATTACTGCCGCCCGCCGATTGCCGGGCTCGACTACGAGATGGACCTGCGCGGCGTCGCTTGCGAGCGCGTGCTCGCGGCCTAGCGCGGCTCGAGCGCGCGCCCGCGGCGCGACCAGGCGTCCAGCGCCGCGCCCAGAATGCCCTTCGGCATGTAGATGATGAACAGCACGAGCAGCATGCCGTAGATGGCGAGATCGAGCGCCGGGAACTGCTTGAAGTGCTCGCCGAGCGCGAGGCGCAGCCCTTCGGCGAGCAGCAGCGTGAACGCCGCGCCCACCGTCGGCCCCAGCATGACGTAGAGGCCGCCGGCGATCACGCCGAACACCATCTGCAGCGAGATGCTGATCCCGGAGACGGTCTCCGGGTTGATGTAGAGCTGGTACTGCGCGTAGAGCACGCCGCCGATGGAGGTCATCACCGCGGAGACGAGCGTCACGAACAGCTTGGAGCGGGTGACGTTGATGCCGATCGAGGCCGCGGCGTCCTCCTCCTGGCTGATCGCCTCGAGCGCGAGGCGCGTCATGGAGCGGTCCACGCGATGCCACACGTACAGCGCGGCCAGCCAGAACGCGATGATGACGTAGAACCAGACGATCTTCGAGGAGAACTGCATCGCCCCGGGAGCGCTCGAGACGCCCTGCGCCAGCGCGGTGTCGGGCGTCGCGCCGAGCGAGCCGCCGGTCTGGTCGCGCAGCGCGACGATCACGAGCCGCGTGACCTCCGACAGCGCGAGCGTGACGAGCGCGAAGTAGTGCCCCACGATCTTGAACCGGAAGCAGGGAATGCCGATCACCAGCGCGACGATCACGCTCACGGCGATGCCCGCGAACGCGCCGAGCCACGGCGAGACGCCGAAGTGGTTCCAGAGCATGACCACGGCGTAGGCGCCGATGCCGAGGAACGCGCCGTGGCCGAAGCTCACCATGCCGAGGCGCCCCATGATCGACCAGCTCGTGTACACGTAGCCCCAGAGCAGGCACATGATGACGAGGTGCAGCGGGTAGCTGCCGATGCCGGTGAGCGGCAGCGCGAGCAGCGCCGCCAGTGCGCCCCAGGCGAGGACCCGAGTCATCTCACTTGCCTCCGAGGATGCCCTGCGGGCGCCAGAACATCACCGCGATGAAGAACACGAAGGCGATCACGTAACCCCACTCGATGTGGAAGAAGAACCCGCCCACGGAGATGAACTGCGCAAAGATGAAGGCGGCCACCAGCCCGCCGAGCATGTTGCCCAGTCCGCCGAGCACGCAGATGAGAAACGTGATCGGCCCGAAGGTGAGGCCGATCGCGGGATGAATGTCGTACTGCAGCACGAGCAGGCACGCGCCCAGGCCCGCCAGCCCGCCGCCGAGCGCCGAGGTGGTCACGAACAGGCGGTTCGGGTCGGCGCCCATGAGCGGCATGATCTCGCGGTCCTGGCTGATGGCGCGGATCGCCGTGCCGACGTAGGTGCGCGTGAGAAACAGGTAGGTAACGAGAACGCCGGCGAGCGCCACCACGAAGGCGATGATGCGCGGCAGGGAGAACGACATCTCGCCCACGGCCACGGGCGGCATGCGGATGCCGAGGTTGCGGAACTCGATGCCGAAGGCGAGGGTGGCCGCCGCCTGCAGGAAGAACAGCACGCCGCCGGTCACCAGCAGCTGGTTGATCGGCTCCGCGGACAGCACCGGCCGGATGACGAAGCGGTGCATCGCCGCGCCGAGCAGCGCGACGAACGCGACGCCCGCGGCCATCGCCGCGATCAGCGGCCAGCCCTGCTGCACGTGCAGCTCGTACACGACGTACAT
>DKBI01000089.1 GCA_002451175.1 Betaproteobacteria bacterium UBA6904 | reverse complement strand
GCGCAAGGCGGGGCTGCCCGTGGACACGCCCCTCGCGCGTTGTCGCGTCTGGCGCTACCGGGTGCACAAGTGGAAGCAGGCGTCCATGCAATGATCCCGGAATCGGCCTACCCGGGACGCTGGTGGCACGCATTGCCGGACGGCCGCGTGCAATGCGACCTGTGCCCGCGGGACTGCCGGCTGCACGAGGGGCAGCGCGGCCTGTGCTTCGTGCGCAAGATGCAGGGCGGCGGCATGGTGCTCACGACCTACGGGCGTTCGTCCGGATTCTGCGTCGACCCGATCGANNGATGGATGCGGCGAACGTCGACCTCAAGGGCTTCACCGACCATTTCTATTACAAGCTCTGCGGCGGGCATCTGCAGCCGGTGCTGGAGACGCTCGAGTACCTGGTGAAGGAAACGTCGGTGTGGACCGAGATTACGACGCTGCTCATTCCCGGGCAGAACGACGCCGATGCCGAGATCGAGGCCGAGTGCGCCTGGATCGCGCAGCACCTGGGGCGCGATGTGCCGCTGCATTTCTCGGCGTTCCATCCGGACTGGAAGATGCTCGATGTGCCGGCGACCCCGCCGGCAACGCTGGCGCGGGCGCGCGACATCGCGCGGCGCGCCGGGCTGCGCTACGTCTATACGGGCAATGTGCACGACACGGAGGGCGGCTCGACGTACTGCGCGGCCTGTGGCAAGGCCGTGATCGTGCGTGACTGGTACGACATCCGCGCGTATCACGTGACCGAAAGCGGTGCCTGCGCGTTCTGCGGCGCGGCGATCGCCGGGCGTTACGGGAAATTCGGCAAGCCCTTCGGCCCGCGGCGTATCCCGGTCCGCCTGAGCGAAGCACGGACGAGCGCGTGAGCTGGTCGCCGGGGTCGGGCGCCTGGCTGGCTGCGCTGTGCACCAGCCGTGCGCTCGCGGCGAGCTGGTTCGTCGCCTATTCCGCGGTTCTGCCGTTGACGCAGGCGGCGTGGCAGCTCTCGGCACGCGATGCGGGGCTCATCCAGGCGGCCTTTCACCTCGGCTATCTGGTCTCGCTGCTCATCGTCGGCTTCATTACCGACCACTACGGGGCCAAGCGCGCGTGGCTCGCCACCGGCGTGTTTGCGTGGGCGAGTCCGTTCGCCTTCGTGTTTTTCGCCGACGGTTTCTGGTCGGCGTTCTGGCTGCACGCGCTGACGGGACTCTGCCAGGGCGGCTCGTACACGCCCGTGCTTGCGCTGATCAACGACCATGTCGACCGCGGGCGCCGCGCGCGGGCCATGGGATTCCTGATCGCCGCGTCCAGCGCGGGTTATGCGCTGTGCCTCGGCCTGGCGGGCGCGGCGTTGAAGTTCACCGACTGGCGAGGGGCGCTCGCGGTCGTCGCGGCGATGCCGCTGGCGGCGTGGCTGCTGGGACTGGGCGCGATGCGCGGCACGGCGAACCGGGTGCATCCGCGCCCCGACGGCGAGTCGGTGCTGGCGGCGATCCCGGCGGTCCTGCGCAACCGCAACGGCATGCTGTCCATCTGGGCGTACACGTTCCACAACTGGGAACTGCTCGGGCTTTGGGCCTGGCTTCCGGCATTTCTCACGGCGGCGATCATGGCCTCCGGGGCAGCCGCCGGCGAGGCGGCGGCGCTTGCGCTCGCGCTGTCCGCGCTGACCTACGTGGCGAACATCGCGGGATCGATCGTCGGCGGCACCATGGCGGATCGCTGGGGCCGCACGCAGTCGATCCTGCTCTGGTCCTGCGTCAGCCTGGCGCTGTCGTTTTCGATCGGCTGGCTGATCGCGCTGCCGGTCGCCGCCCTGGTGGCGCTCGCCTGCCTGTACAACTTCGCCGGCATCGCGGATTCCGCGACGCACTCGACGGTGCTCGCCGAAAGCGTGCCGCCGCACTACCTCGGCGTGGCCTACGCCGTGCGCTCGGTGATCGGCTTCGGGGCGGGCGTGGTCAGCCCGGTGGTCTTCGGCTGGGCGCTCGACTGGGCGGGGGGCGGCAAGACGTCGTCCGACGTCGTGGGCTGGGGCATGGCGTGGACGACGCTCGCCCTCGGCGGCCTGCTCGGGCCGGTCGCGACCTGGCGGCTGCAGCGCGCGCTGCGGCGCTAGCTAGCGCTTCGACAGCAGGGTGATCAGCGCCGTGTTGTCCCAGCGTCCGCCGCCGCTCTCGTGCAGCTGTCCGTAGAACTGCTCGATGATCGCCGTCAGCGGCAGCGCCGAGCCGTTGCGCTTGGCCTCCGCCAGCGCGATGTTCAAATCCTTGCGCATCCAGTCCACCGCGAAGCCGAAGCCCTCGAACTTTCCGTCGACCATCGTCTTCCAGCGGTTCTCGAGCTGCCAGGACTGCGCCGCGCCCTTGGAAATCACCGAGACGACCTTCTCCATGTCCAGGCCGGCGCGCTGGCCGAAGTTGAGGGCCTCCGAGAGGCCCTGGATGTGGGCGACGCACAGCAGCTGGTTCACCATCTTGGTCAGTTGCCCCGCGCCGGGGCCGCCGATCAGCACGCAGCTCTTGGCATAGATGTCGAGCACCGGCTTGGCGCGATCGAAGTCGGCCGCATCCCCCCCGCACATGATGCCCAGCTGCCCGTTCACGGCGCCGGCCTGGCCGCCGGAAACCGGGGCGTCCACGAAACCGACGCCCTGGGCGCCTGCCTGCGCATGGAGTTCGCGCGCCACGGTCGCCGATGCGGTCGTATGGTCGACGAGCACCGCGCCCTTCGCCATGCCCGCCAGCGCGCCCTGGTCGCCGCAAGCGACCGCGCGCACGTCATCGTCGTTGCCGACGCACATCATGACGAAGTCGCGCCCGGCGGCCGCCTCCCGAGGCGTCGGCGCGCTCCGCCCGCCATATTCCTTGACCCACTGCGCGGCCTTCGCCGCGCTGCGGTTGTAGACCGTGACCTCGTGCCCGCCCTTCTTCAGCAGGTGACCCGCCATCGGATAGCCCATCACGCCCAATCCGAGAAATGCGACTTTCGCCATCGTTGCGCTCCAAACCGTTGTGTGAAAAAAGGAAACTGCCGACCGGGAGGATGGTACACCGCTGCCGTTGACAGGCAAGCGTCAACGGCTACAATGGCTGGACGTTTATACAGTATCCGGTGTCGACCCAGGTTCTGCCTGCCGCAGATGTCGACAGCCATGAAAAGAGGTACAGGATGGAAGAAAATCGCTCCAAGGCGCTCGCCGCCGCGCTCACCCAGATCGAGAAGCAGTTCGGCAAGGGCTCCATCATGCGCATGGATGCCGAGGCCGTGAAGGACGTGCAGGTCGTGTCCACCGGATCGCTCGGGCTCGACCTTGCGCTCGGCGTGGGCGGCCTGCCGCGCGGCCGGGTGGTCGAGATCTACGGCCCGGAATCCTCGGGCAAGACGACGCTGACACTGCAGGTGATCGCCGAAGTGCAGAAGCTCGGCGGCACCGCGGCCTTCATCGACGCCGAGAACGCGCTCGAC
>DKBI01000318.1 GCA_002451175.1 Betaproteobacteria bacterium UBA6904 | reverse complement strand
CTTCTGGGGCACCCGCGGCTCGATTCCCGTCGCGCCGACCGCCGCCGACATTCGCGACAAGGTCGCGCAGGCGCTCGTCGCCGCCGACGGCCGTCGCTTCGCCTCCGCGGGCGAGGCGCTCGAATTCGCGCGCCGCGAGCTGCCCTTCGAGCTCACGCACACGTTCGGCGGCCACACCTCCTGCGTGGAGCTCGCGACGCCGGGAGACAGCTACTTCGTCTGCGACATGGGCAGCGGCGCGCGCCCGTTCGGGGCGCACGTGCTGGCGCGCCAGGGCGGCCGCCCGGCGACCATCAACGTCTTCATGTCGCACCTGCACTGGGACCACATCATGGGATTCCCGTTTCTGGGGCCTGCCTACGTCCCCGGCACGCGCATCCGCATCCACGGCTGCCACGAGGCGCTGGAGGCCGCGTTTCGCCTGCAGCAGTCGCCGCCCTGCTTTCCCGTGGAGTTCGACCACCTGCGCGCCGCGATCGAGTTCGTGCCGCTGCGGCCCGACACGGCGTACGCAGTGGACGGCGTGCGCGTACGCGCGATGCTGCAGCGGCATTCGGGCGACTCGTACGCTTACCGCTTCGAGTGCGGCGGCCGCTGTGCCGTCTACTCGACCGACTCCGAGCACACGCTCGAGAATCCGACGGAAACCGCCGCGTTCGTGGAGTTCTTCCGCGACGCGGACGCGGTGGTGTTCGACGCGATGTACTCGCTCGCCGACGCCATCTCGGTGAAGGCCGACTGGGGGCACTCGAGCAACGTGGTCGGCGTCGAGCTCTGCCAGATGGCCGGCGCGAAGCGGCTCGTGCTGTTTCACCATGAGCCCGCGTACAGCGACGCGACGCTGGCCGGGCTTTGGCAGGACACGCGCCGCCTCGAGGAGCTGACGCGCGACGCCCGGCCGCTGGAGGTGATCGCCGCGTACGACGGGCTGGAGATCGACCTCTGAGTCCGCTGCGCGGACCGCGCCTCGCGGGCATCGTGGCGCTGGCGGCGTGCATCGCGCTGCTGGCCGCGGGCATCGCGCCGCTGCGCAGCGCGCTCTTCGATGCCTACCAGCGCTTCATGCCGCGCGAGCGAGCCAGCGCGCCAGCGATCGTCGTCGCCATCGACGACACGTCGCTCGATCGCCGCGGGCAATGGCCCTGGCCGCGCAACCTCGTCGCGCAACTGGTGCAGCGCCTGCAGCAGGCCGGCGCCGTGGTGATCGGGCTCGACATTCTCTTCGTCGAGCCGGACCGCGCCGTCGCGGGCGCCGACGACGCGCTCGCCGAAGTCCTGCGGGGCGGCAAGTCGGTGCTCGCCATCGTCGGGCTGCCGGAGGCCGACCGCCGCTTCCGCGCCCCGCCGCAGACGCCGCCCGTGCGCCTCCAGGACGTCGACGCATTGCAGATCCCCGCCTACCGCGGCCATCTGCAGAGCATCGCGGAAATCGATCGCGCCGCGGCGGCGCGCGGCCTGATCAACGTCGAGTCGAGCCGGCGGACCATCGCCTCGGTCAACCTGCTGGGGCGCGTCGGCAGGCTGCTGGTTCCGGGCTTTGCGGTGGAAATCCTGCGTGCCGCGGCCGGCGCGCCGTCGCTCGGCGTCATCGGCCTGGGCGCGGGCGAGGCGCAGATCCAGCTGGCCGAGGATCTCGCCATCCCCGTCGGCGCCGACGGCGGCTTTCGCATTCACTACGGAGCGCAGGATGCCGAGCGGCTGGTTTCGGCGGAAGCCGTGCTGTCCGGACAGTTTGCGCCCGAGCAATTCACCGGCAAGCTCGTGCTGGTCGGCGTGATGGCCTCGGGCCTGCACGACAGCCACCCGACGCCGCTCGGCGAGCGGATCGCGGGCGTCGAGCTGCACGCCCAGGTCCTCGAGCAGGTGTTCGACGGCCGCTTCCTGCGCCGGCCCGCGTGGCTGCTGGGGTTGGAGATCGCTCTGCTCGCCGCGGGCGGCTTGCTGTGCACGTTCTCGATGTCGCGCATCCACATGGGCCGCTACGCCCTGCTGCTCGCCGGAATCGCGGCGGTGCTCGCGCTCACCGGCGTGCTCGCGTTTCGCGGCGGCTGGGTGGTGGACGTCGCCACGCCCGGCCTCGGCGTGCTGGTCGTCTTCGGCGCCGTGCTGGTGGCGCTGCTCGCCGAGGCGAACCGCCAGCGGCACGCGTTGCGGGAGACGCAGGCGCGCGTCGAGGGCGAGCTGAGCGCCGCGCGGCGCATTCAGACCGGGCTGCTGCCCGTGCCGCGCGAGCAGTTCGCCGCGGAAGCGCGCTTCCAGCTGGAGGCGGTGCTCGAGCCGGCCACGACGGTGGGCGGCGATTTCTACGACTGCTTCATGGTGGATGCCCACCGGCTCTTCTTCGTCATCGCCGATGTCTCGGGCAAGGGGCTGCCCGCGAGCCTGTTCATGGCGCTGTCCAAGTCGCTGCTCAAGAGCATCGCGCTGCGCACCGGCGACGACCCGGGCGCCATCCTGACGCGCGCGAACCGCGAAATTGCGCGCGACAACCCGGAGTCGCTGTTCGTCACGGCGTTCGTCGGCTTGCTGGACACGCGCATCGGCTCGCTGGCCTTCAGCAACGCGGGGCACGAGGCGCCGCTGGCGCGCAGGGCGGACGGCGCGCTGGAGGCGGTCGAGCATTCCGGCGGCCCGCCGCTCTGCGTGATGCAGGATTTCGAGTATCCGACCGAGTACCGCAGGATGGAAGCCGGCGAGTGGCTCTGCGCGGTGACCGACGGCGTCACCGAAGCCATGGACCGGCGCCTGGCCGCGTACGGCGCGCAGCGCCTGCGCGAGCTGCTCGCGGGGCTGCCCGCGGACCGCTCGGCCGGGCAGGTCGTGGCGGCGGTTGTCGAGGACGTCCGGCGCTTCGTCGGCGGCAACGATCCATCCGACGATCTCACCGTGCTCTGCGTGCGCTGGAACGGCTCGGGGGGCTTCGAACTGGGTCAGCCCGCCAACACCGACGACATCGCCGGACTGGCCGACCTCTCCGATCTCGACCGCTAGGCGCGGCGCGCCTCAGCGCACGTTGATTTCCACGCGGCGGTTCTGCGGCTCGTCGACGTTGTCCGCCGTCGGCACGAGCAGTTCGCGCTCGCCGCGGCCCGCGACGAAGATTTTTTCCGCGGGGATGCCGATGCCGACGAGCAGCGCCTTCACGCGCTCGGCGCGCTGCAGCGACAGGCGATCGTTCAGGTCCGGCGCGCCCACGGTGTCGGTGTGGCCGATCGCCAGCACGTCGGGCGACGGCCGGTTGCGCAGCTCGGCGAGCACCTTGTCGAGGTCGGCCTTCGATTCGGCGGTCAGTTCGTCCTTGCCGGTGACGAAATACAGCAGAAACTTGGTCGGGCGCGCCGGCAGCGCGCCGAGCGTGGAGCCGAACGCCGCGCCGACGTCCTGCGGGCTGGCCTTCGCCGCGCTCTGCTGACCGTCGCTCGCGATGCGGCTCGCCGAGTACGGCTCGTTGAGCACCTGCTGCGCGCCGGCGCGCTCGACGACCACCGTGCCGGTCCTGCCATCGGGTCCGGGCAGCACGACCACATATTCTTCCTGCACCTTCGGTTTCGGCGGCGCCTCGGCGCAGCCCGCGAGGATCGCGGCCGCAGCGATGGCGAGCACGAGCCGCACGGCTCAGCTCCCCTCGCCCACGCGCACCACGAACTCCGTGCCGCGCACGCCGAGAACCGTGGACGGCGTCTTCACGCGCATCGCGCCCGGGGACTGCTTGACCATCTTGCCGGAAATCACGGCGAGCGAGCCCTTGCCCAGCGAGGCGTCGAACTGCCCGGCGTGGCTCGTCGAATCGAACGTGTACCTGTCGATCGTGAGCGAACTGTTCGGCCCGGCCGAGAGCAGGCTGTTGTCGGAAAACGTAATGCCCACCGAGCCGTCCGCGCCGGTGAGCAGCGTGTCGCCCTGGCGCACGCCCGCGCCCACCACGGCCGGGCTGCGCTGGCCGGCGCGATCGATCTGCGCCGACCCCTTGGCGACCTTGATCTGGCCGACGTCCTGGGCGCAGACGGCGCCGGCGGCGAACAGCGTGAGCAACGTGACGAACAGGCGCATGGCGGATTCCTCGAACAGAGTGGTTTACGGGGATTCTATAATGCGCCGCAACGACCGCTCGGCACCGTGACCATTTCCCGCTGCGAATGCTTTCCGGCCCGCTTCGACTCGCTCGGGCGGGTGAACGCGTTCCTCGATGCGTTCTGCGCCGATGCCGCGATCGCCCGGGACCATTGCCTGCGCATCAACCTGGTGCTCGAGGAACTCTTCACGAACACGGTCAAGCATGGCCACCGCGGCGAGAGCGACGCGCCGGTGTGGATCGGCCTGCGGCACGGCGCGGATGCGCTGGAGCTGACCTACGAGGACAGCGCGCCGCCCTTCAATCCCTACGCCCGCATCCAGGAACCCGCGGTCGACACGCCCCTCGAAGCGCGGCGCGTCGGCGGGCTCGGCGTGCTGATGACCCGCGACCTCGCGCGCGCCTGCGACTACGCCTACCTGTTCGGCCGCAACCGCATCCAGCTGACCCTCGATCCCTAGGCGTCCCTGCGCCCCTGCGCGCCTATTTCTGCAGCTTCGCGTCCTCGAGGAGCAGCGCGTAGTGGTAGCCGCCGCCCAGATTGACGTCGGTGCGCACTACGCCTTTCGCCACGACGATCGCGCCGACTTCCGCGGTCTCCTTGGTCGTGACGAGCAAGTCGTTGGTCCCGTCTGCCGCAGCGCCGGTGCCGTCGCGCAGGTGCACCCAGTTCTTGCCCATGACGTTCTGCGTGACCTTCACGACCTTGCCGCGAACCGCCGCCGGCTTGTCCTTCATCGCGGACTTCTTGCCGAAGAGTTCCGCTACGGTGCGCGCATCGGCGCCCGGCGCCTTGGCGACTTTCTCGTCGGGCGCTGCCGCGGCCTTGGGCGCGCTCTGGTGGACGGCGCCGAGATCGGCCGGCCCGGCCACGCGCACCGCGAGCGTGCCGAAGACAATCTTGTCGAACTTGCGCTTCAGGGCCTTGCTCTCGAAGTTGGACATGACGGTCGCGTTCTCGATCGTCACGTCGGCGCCCTTCTGCACCGGCGCCTTGCCGACCGCCGCCCAGATCTCGCCGTCCTTCGTCTTCAGGCGCAGGTAGGTGTAGACGTCGACATCCTTGACCTCGAGCACCTCGCCGCGCACCGAGGGCTTCTGCGGCGCCGCGGGCCGGTCAGCCGCCCAGGCGGCGTGAAGGAGGAACGTTGCAAGGACTGCGAGCAGGACTCTCATTGCCGGCCTTTCAGGTGGTGAATTCCATCGTGGTGGGGCCGCGCCCGGTCGGACACGGCCNNTCCTGCTTCAGGCGCGCGTGGACGCGCAGTCGCGGATCGAACGGCGCCTGCGTCGCACGATCGGCAACCAGCTCGACGCCCCAGAGCAGGCCCCGGCCGCGAATGTCACCGACGTGTCGGTGGCCGCCGAACGCCTCGCGCAACTTGCGCTCGAAGGCCCTGCCGAGCGGCTTCACGCGCGCCAGCACGCCGTCCTCGTGCAGGCGGCGCTGCACCGCGAGCGCGCCGGCGCACGCCGCCGCGTGCCCGACGTAGGTGTGGCCATGCTGGAACGACCCGGTGCCGGCGACGATCGCGTCCACGATGTGCCGCGACACGAGCACCGCGCCGATCGGCTGGTACCCGGCGCCCAGCCCCTTCGCTACCGTCACGAGGTCTGGCACGACGCCCTCCTCCTCGAAGGCGAACAGCGTTCCGCACCGTCCCATCCCGCACATGACCTCATCGAGAATCAACAGCACGCCGTGCCGGTCGCAGATGTCGCGCACGCGCCGGAAGTACCCGGGAACGGGCGGCGCTGCGCCCAGCGTCGCCCCGGCAACCGTTTCGGCGACGAAGGCCATCACCGTGTCGGCGCCCAGTCCGCGGATTTCCGCATCCAGCTCGGCGGCGAGTCGCTCGCCGTACGCCTCGGCGGTCTCGTCCGCCCGCTGCTCGCGATACGCGTAGCACGGCGACACGTGCGTCACGTCGATCAGGAGCGGATCGTATTGCCTGCGACGCGCCGCGTTGCCGCCGACCGCGAGCGCGCCGAGCGTGTTGCCATGGTAGCTCTGCCGGCGGGCGATGATCCTGCGCCGCTGTGGCTGCCCGATTTCGACGCAATACTGGCGCGCGAGCTTGAGCGCCGCCTCCGTCGCCTCGGAGCCGCCGGACACGAAGTACGCCTTGTCGAGCGTCGGCGGGGCCTTCGCCGCGAGCGCGTCGGCGAGCGCCTCCATCGGCTCGTTGGTGAAGAACGACGTGTGCGCGAACGGCATGCGCCCGAGCTGCCCGGCGATCGCCGCAATCACCTTCTGATCCGAATGCCCCAGACAGGAGACCGCGGCGCCACCCGATGCGTCGAGATAGCGCCGGTCTTTGCGATCGACCAGATAAATCCCGTCGCCGCGCACGGCGATCGGGTACGGATTCCCGGGGTCCCGGTGAAAAACGTGTGTCATGCCGCCCGACGAGAAGGGTGAAGTCATGGTGTCCAGGGCGGGACCCGAACCCGTACGAGGATCCGATCCCTTGCCGCTGCGTACCCGTCCCCGCACTGGAATGCGAGGTAGCGTGCAATACTACCTGGGACGTTGCTGATGCGGACTGCAGGCATCGACCGCTGCGACCACCGCGGTCAGTTCGTGTACGTACCAGTCCACTTATTGGCAGGATTTACCGGTTTGTTGCAATTATCGGACGCGCACGAGTAGCTGCAATAGAACTCCGCCGTGTAAACAAACCTGTCGTTGAAGTTGACGCATTTGTCGTTGGCAGAGTACTTTTGAAACCACTCGATGAACGCGTTTTCCTCGTTGCCACAGCCTCTCACCACCTGTCTGCCGGTGTCAGCGTGGTTTGTCAATTCGTTGACGCACACGTTCATCGGCCATTCACACGCTTTGGTCGTGTGAACGTTCTCACAGATGACTGGAGGGCCCGAACAGACTTCGCACTGCATGGCCTTATATGCAGTCGCTGGCGAGCGTAAACCGTATTGCCTCTCGTAGGTCAGATAATTCTTTGGGTCCAGACACACGCCTCTGGAATTGTCCCAGTCCTTTGGCAGCTTATAACTGCTGGTGAGCCCTGAAGGGCCGACCGGCGGCGCGCCTGCCAGGTGATAGATCATTCCCGGCGGACAGGTATTCGCGTCGGGTTTTCCGTTTGGCGCCACCGGGTTAATGGGGCAAATGGAAATCGGCCTGCATTCCGCCATTCGTGAGTTAGCGGTGCTTGAAACGGTTCCGGGAGGGCACGGGTTCGCTACGACTGGAGTCGGCGGGTTTTGGCCGGGAGCGAGCCGCAAACACGTCTCGCCTCGGCTCGATGATCCCGGCCAAGGCGGGATCTGCTGGAGCTCGTACTTGACGTTGTTCATCATGGTCTCTTTTGGCGCAACTCCCGCGGGCGCCGGATTCGCGGGCTGCGCGCTGGGCGCGGGCGCTGCCACGGCCACTGCCGCCGGGGGCGGACAGGCCATCTGCATCTTGCCGGCCGCATCGGGCACCTGAATCGGTTGCACGCCCCCCGGGCAGCCAGCGGGCGCGGCCGGGTGTGCCGCCATTGCCGATGCGCCGGGGAGGCAACTGGCGGGCAGCGCCGCAGCGTCGAGGGCGGGTTTGAAACCGTCCTGCTTCATGCCCATGTCCGCGACGAACCGGTCATGAGCGACGCACCTCCAGCTTCCGTCAGCGAAGAATTCCAGCGCCAACGCGGAAACCTCGCCCACATGCGGCAGGTTCATTCCGACGGAGATGCCGCCCAGCAAGGGGGCTGTACGGTTGCCGTTCGGCAGGAAGGCAATGGCCGTGATCTTGTCGGCTGCGACGCCACGGATCTGCCCGGGTCGGCGGTCGGGACTTTCCATCTGCGCTTCGATGACCTTGATGCGCATGGCGTCGGCAAATTCCAACCCTTCCACGGCGCTGGCCTTGATCACGTAGTTCTTGTAAAGCGGAAAGGCGATTGCGGCGAGCAGCGCGATCACCCCCAGCGTGATCAGAATTTCAACCAGCGTAAAACCGCAGGAACCATCCCTGCGCGATTGGATCTTCATCCGCCTCACCATTTTCCTACGCATGGCATCCTCGCCCATCGATCCCCAGCAGTCATTGAAAAAGTCCGTGGCCGTCCCCGATATGGTTGACCAGTCGAAGGCAGTTTGTCCAGCACATCGCCGATCGTGCCGGTCATGGTGCCCAGGGCGGGACTCGAACCCGCACGACCTTGCGATCTAGGGATTTTAAGTCCCTTGCGTCTACCAGTTTCGCCACCCGGGCCGCTGCGGTGCGCGCCCCTCCATTATTCCCTCTCTGACCAAAAGTTGACACTTGCGACACAGTCGTCCGGTTCCAGCCGCTGGAATCGCGGCCATGACCGATACCACTTCCGCCCGGCGCAGGCAGCAACTCGAGGACATCGACCGGCTCCTCGCGCGCCTCGCGCCGTCTCCCTGGGCGTCCGCCGCGGCCAGCGCCCGGCGGGCGCGCCTCGCATTCCGACTCGTCCTCGGCAAGTGGCTGCGGCGAGCCGTGGACTTCGCCGGCGCCGGGGCGGCGCTGCTGCTGCTGGGGCCGCTGATGGCGGTCGTCGCCCTGCTCATCAAGGCCACCGACGGCGGTCCCGTCCTGTTCTGGCAGACGCGCGTCGGCCGCCACGGCCGCGAGTTCCGCTTTCCGAAGTTCCGCTCCATGGTCGTCGACGCGGAGGCGCTGCAGAAGCAGCTCGACGCCGCCAACGTGCACGGCGACGGCATCACGTTCAAGGTGAAGCGCGATCCGCGCATCACGTGGATCGGTCGCCTCATCCGCAAGACGAGCATCGACGAGCTGCCGCAACTGTGGAGCGTCCTGCGCGGCGACATGGCGCTCGTCGGCCCGCGCCCGGCGCTGCCGCGCGAGGTCTCGCGCTACTCCCTGGAGGATCGCCGGCGCCTCGACGCGGTTCCCGGCATCACGTGCATCTGGCAGGTCTCCGGCCGCTCGGACATCCCCTTTCCCCAGCAGGTCGACATGGACGTCGAGTACATCGAGCGGCAAAGCCTCTGGCTCGACCTCAAGCTGCTGGCGCGCACCATCCCGGCGGTCGTCCTGGGCCGGGGCGCCTACTGATGATGAGCGCCTGGCTCGCCGCAACGACCCGGCGCGCGACCGCCGCGCTCGCCGTGCTCGCCGCATCGCCTGCCGCGGCGCTCGGTGCGCTCGGGCTGCGCCTGCGCGGTCAGCCCATCGCCGTCCGGCGCCAGGACTTCCGTGGACCACGCGGCAGCTCCGTTCGACTGCTCCGGCTGACCGCGCCGACCTCCCGCACGGCCGCTGCGATGCAAGTCTGGCTGAGCCTCGCCGACGTCGTGGCGGGCCGGCTGGCCTTCGTCGGGCCGCGCCCGCGCGCGCTGGACGAGCGCATCGCGCCGGAGACCGTCGATGCGGTCCTCGGCGTGCCGCCCGGGCTCGTCAGCCTGTCGAGCGTGCGCTCGCGCGCCCTGGTGGATTTCGATGGCGAGGACGCCACCGACGCCGACTACGCGCGGCGGCAATCGATGCGCGGCGACCTGGGCATCGTGGCGCGCGGCCTGCTGGCCGGGCTGTACGGAACGCCAGGCGAGCGCATCCCGGTCGCGACGCAGTTCTTCGGCATCCGTCACCTGAATCTGGCGATGGCGGAATTGCTCGATCTGTTCGCCGTGGCCCTGCGCACCGGCCACCGCGCCCGCATCGCCTTCGTCAACCCGGACTGCGTGAACCTCGCGCACCGCAATCCCATCTACCGGGCGGTGCTCGGGCGTTTCGACTGGGTGCTGACCGACGGCATTGGCATGCGCATCGCCGGCCGGATGCTCGGTCAGTCGGTGCGCCAGAACGTGAACGGCACCGATCTCTTCCCGCGCCTGTGCGAACTGCTCGAGAAGGAGGGGCGCTCGCTGTACCTGCTGGGCGGGCAGCCCGGGATTGCCGAAGCGGTCGCCGACTGGGTCCGCGCGCGGCACCCGCGCCTGCGCATCGCCGGCTGCCATCACGGCTTCTTCGCCCCGGACGCGGAGGCCGGACTGGTCCGCAGCATCCGCGCATCGCGCGCCGACGTACTGCTCGTCGGGTTCGGCGCGCCGCGCCAGGAACGCTGGATTGCCGCGCACGGCGATGCCTGCGGCGCGACGCTGACCTTCGGCGTCGGCGGCCTGTTCGACTACTACTCGGGCCGGATTCCCCGCGCGCCGCAGTGGCTGCGGGAACTCGGCGGCGAGTGGGTCTTCCGCCTGGTGCAGGAACCCCGCCGTCTCTGGAAACGCTATCTCGTCGGCAACTTCGTCTTCCTCGCGCGCGTGCTGCGCGCCCGCTCAAGCTAGAGGATCCCCATGGAGCAGCGCAACGACCGCCCCGCCCGCGGCATTCTCATCACCACCTCGCACGGCTGCGAGCCGGCCGCGGCCGGCCTGCTCGGCGACCGGCTCCTTCCGCTGGTCGATCGTCCCTGGACGCTGCGCGCGGCCGAAACCCTCGTCGCGCTCGGCTGCCGCCAGATCGACGTGGTGCTCGGCGAGAACGCCCCGGCAGTGCGTGCGTTGCTCGGCGATGGCGAACGCTTCGGCTGCGCCATCCGCTACGGGACGATTCCGGAGGGGGCGGGTCCGCTCGAGGCGGCTTGGGTCCTACCGGGCGACAGCCACGAGCGCGTCTGGCTCGCCACGGATCGACAGTTGCCCGCCTACCGTGATCTCGCGGAACTCGCGCCGGCGGCCGGCACCGACTCGGGTATCGCGCTGTTGACGCGCGGCGTGCGCGGCGAACTCGAATGGTCCGGCTGGGGTTGCTTCACGCTGCAGTTCGTGAAATCGGCCGCCGTCCGGCGCGCCACCTGGCAGACCCTGAACGGCTGGGCCCTGCGTGCTCCGTTCGTGCAGCGCAGATTCTCCGATCGCGGCTGGCAGGCGACCAGTCCGCAGGCCTTGCTCGCGTCGCAGGCACGGTTCCTGAAGGACCCCGACGCGCCGCTGGGCATCGGCCTGGGCGCGCGCGCGCCGGGCGTTTTCGTCTCGCCGCGCGCCCGCGTGCACGCCGACGCGATCATCGCCGCGCCGGCCTACATCGGTGCCGATTGCATCATCGGCGCAGGCGCCGTCATCGGACCAAACGCCGTGATCCGCGAGGAGAGCATCGTCGGCGAGGGCAGTACGGTCGCCGACTCGCTGGTCCTGCCAGGGACCTACGTGGGACCGGACCTGAGCCTGCGGCATGCGATCGTCGACCGCGACGCGTACATCGATGCGGAACTCGAGACGGCGCTGGATCTTCGCGATCCCGACCTGATCGGTCCCGCGCGGCGCGTGGCGCGCCGCGCGCCGCGCGTGCCGTTGTGGCATCGCGCGGTCGCCGTCGTCCTGTGCGCGGCGGCGCTGCCGTGGCTGGCATTCCGTCTCCTGCGGTCACGCCCGCCCCGGGCGCTGCAGGAAAGCAAGGAGGCGATCTTTCGCGCCGCCCCCGATGCGTGGCGCGCGCATTTCTCGGCGATCGTCGTGCCGCGCATCGGCGCGGTGGCCGCCGGCCGGCTGGCGCTGACCGGGCTCGAACTGCGCGGCACCGAAGAACTCGCGCGACTGGATTCCCGGTGGCGCGAGCTGTATGCCGCGCATCGGATGGGGCTCGTCAGCGCGTCGCTGCTCCTCGAAGAGGATGGCCGCAACGATCTCGCCCGCCGCATGGCGGACGCGTACGCCGCGGCGCATCCCGGTGCCGCCCAGGATCTGCAGCTGCTCGCCCGCTATGCGGGCCGCGTCCTGCGCGATCTCCGGGCGGGACCGATGCGCGGCCTCGCGCCGGCCGCGGGCCGGCCCCGCGGCGATGCGGCAAGCGCCGACACCGGCGGCGTATAGTCCTCCACCAACGACTCACCTACCCACTGGAAAGACATCATGAAACTGAATGTCATCGAAAAGGATGCCGGCACCGCCATCGTCGGCTTTGCCGTCGACAACCTCGACGCGTCGAACGTCAAGGCGTTCAAGCAGGCCATGGAGCCCGTGCTGTCCGGGCATCACCGCGTGCTGCTCGACATGGCGGCGCTCAAGTTCGTCGACAGCTCGGGGCTGGGCGCCCTGCTCTCGTGCCTGCGCGTCATGAACAACAAGGACAGTCAGCTCGTGCTGTTCGGCATGGCCAAGCCCGTGCGCGCGCTGTTCGAGCTGGTCCGTATGCATCGTGTGTTCGGCATCTACGACAGCGAGCAGGACGCGCTGGCGTCGCTCTAGAACGCGCGCCGTGAGCTTTGCCCTCCGCGCGCGCCTGTTCGGTGCGCTTGTCGGCACGGTCGCCGCGCTCGCGCTCGGGACCGAGGCAATCGCCAGACCCACCGAATTCAGCTTCGGCGTGGTGCCGCAGTTCGGGCCGGAGATCATCTTCGAGAGCTGGGGCCCGGTGCTGCAGCAGGTCGGCGCACGCGCCGGCGTGAAGCTCCGGCTGGAGACCTACCGCTCGATTCCCGAGTTCGAGCGCAGCTTGCGCCGCGGCGGACCGGATCTCGCGTACGTGAACCCCTACCACGCGCTGCTCGCCAACCAGACGCAGGGATACGCGCCATTCCTCCGAGACGATTCGCGTCCGCTCAAGGGAATCCTGGTGGTGCGCGCGGATTCCAAGGCGCAAGGCGTTCGCGACCTGGAGGGCCAGGAGATTGCGTTTGCGGCGCCGAACGCGTTCGCGGCATCGCTCTACATGCGCGCGTTGCTGAGCGAGCGGGAGCGCATCCGTTTCCAGCCACGATACGTGTCGACGCACGGCAATGCGTACCGCCACGTGATCCTCGGCAAGGCCGCGGCCGGTGGCGGTATCGAGCAGACGCTGGAATTCGAGCCGACCGAGGTGCGCAGCGAACTGCGCGTGCTTTACACCACCCCGCCGACGCTGTCGCATCCGATCGCGGCGCATCCCCGCATCCCCGCGGAGCAGGTCGCCCGGATCGCCCTCGCCTTTCAGGCGCTCGCGAGCCAGCCCGAGCATGGCAAACTGCTGGACCGGATCCAGTTCACCCAGCCCACGGCGACCGACCTGCGTGAGTATCTCCCCCTCAAGAAGCTGCGCCTGGACGCCTACGTCGTTCCCGCGGGTCCCTGACGGCGCCGGCGCGTGTCGCGGGCGTGACGAGGCCCGTTGCCCGTGACGCGGATTCGGATCGGCCTTTGGGCGTACCTTGCGTTCATCGTCGGCGTGATCGTCGCGGCCGCGCTGGTCGCCTACGGCGCGTACAACGCCCAGGAACGGTTCAAAGAAGCCCAGGCCGACGTGCTCGGCGATGCGCGGGATCTCGCACAGACCGTCGCAGCAAGCACCGCACATTTTCTGATCACCGGCGCGTACGACGGCGTCGAGCAGACGCTGCTGCGTCTGGCGGGGCTCAAGCAGGTGAAGTCCATCGAGTTGTTCGACGTCTCGGGAGGCGCAGTCAGCGCCGTCGTCGTGCAGGCCGGCACGCCGAGGGCCAGCTTCACACGGCGCACATTTCGGGTGCCGGACGGCGCGCAGCAGCTCGTCGGCGACGACCAGTTTACGATGGTGGTGCCGATCGAGCGCGGCTCGACCATCGGCTGGGTCCGCACCGAGACGGACGCCGCGCATCTGCGCACGATTCGCGCGCGAATCTGGCGCGAGACGATCCTCGTCCTGCTCGTGACGCTGACGATGATCATGGGCGGACTCGCCTGGGGGTTGCGGCGGGCCGTCCGGCCGTTGACGCGGTCCACCGAGTTCGCCGAGTCGCTGACACGGCAGNNCCGCCTGTCCGTCACGCTGCGCGAGCAGGAGACGGCGCTTCGGGCAAGCGAACTGCGCAAGAGCGCGATCCTCGAAGCCTCGCTGGATTGCCTGATCACGATCGACGAGCGCGGCCGCGTCGTGGAATTCAACCCGACGGCGGAACGGACGTTTGGTTATGCGCGGGAAGAGGCCGTCGGTCGGACGATGAGCGAGCTCATCGTTCCGCCGGCGATGCGTGCCGCCCACGAGGCCGGCATGAAGCGGTATCTGGACACCGGGCACGGGCCGGTCTTGCGCAGGCGCATCGAACTCGCTGCGGTGGATCGGGACGGACGCGAATTTCCCGTCGAGGTGGCCATCGTGCCGTTCGACGTCGACGGCAAGCCGTACTTCGCCGGCTACCTGCGCGACATCACGGCGCAGAAGACGCTTGAGCAGGAGCGGGCCACCGCGGAAGCCGCGCTGCGCCTGCAGAGTGAGCGGATGCGGGTCGGACAGTTGGCTGCCGGATTGCTGATCATGGACTGGGACATTCCCCGGGACGAGCTGAGCTGGAGCGATTCCCCGGAATGGCTGCGCGGCCCCGTGCCCGCCGAGACCGGCGCCTATCCGCCCTTCCTCCAGCAAGTGCACCCCGAAGACCGAGAGGCCTTCGTCGCCATGCGCAGACGCGCACTGGACCACCTCTCGTCGGAATCGTTCGAGTACCGCGTCGTCCGGACCGACGGCGAGGTGCGCTGGGTGGATTCGCGTCACCTCGTGTTCTCGGGACCTGATGGCAAGGCCGCCCGCATGATCATCGCGCTGCACGACATCACCGAGCGCAAGCAGGCGCTCGAGGCCGCCCGCTCGGCCCAGGAGAAGCTGGCGCGGCTGCTCAGTTCCTCGCGCATCATCGTCTACATCGACCGGGCCAGCCACGCGTTCGAGTGCACCTACATGAGCGACAACGCGAAGACCGTCGTCGGATTCGATGCGGCCGAGTTCGTCGCGGATCCTGCTCTCTGGGCAAGCCGGGTTCACCCCGACGATCTGCCGGGCGTGCATCGCGATTTCGACCGGCTGCTGGAGTCCGGGCACTTCGAGCACGAGTACCGCTTTCGCCACGCGGACGGCAGGTATCGCTGGATGCGCGACGAGCAGACGCTGCGCCGGAACGCCGACGGCGAGCCGACGGAGGTCGTCGGCGCATGGTGGGACATCACTGATCGCAGGCACGCTGAAGCGCGACTCGCCGACAGCGAGCGTCGCTATCGCATGCTCGCAGACAACGCGAGCGACCTCGTCCAGGTTTTCGACGCTGACAATCGACGGCTCTACGTGAGCCCGTCGCTGATCCGCTTGATGGGGCCGCACTTCGATGCGGCGTCGCCGTTCGGCACGTATGTCCATGCCGACGACCGTTCGCGCATCAAGCGCGTGGTCGATGCGCTGCGCGGGACCGGTGGCGAGGCCCGCGCGGAGTTTCGTTACATGCTGCCGGATCGGGGCGAACCCATCTGGGTCGAAGCGGTCGCCAAGCGGCTGGAGGACGGCGAGATCCGGGGCGGCGTTCTGATCACGATGCGCGAGGTAACCGAACGCAAGCAGATCGCCGACCTGCTCGAGCAGAGCGTGCGGGCGCTGCAGGGTCAGAAGCACGCGCTCGACGAGCACGCCATCGTCAGCATCACCGACCGGGAAGGACGGATCACCTACGCCAACGAACGGTTCGTCGCGGTGAGCGGTTACCCGCGCGAGGCGTTGATGGGCCAGACGCACCGCCTCATCAAGTCCGGCCTGCACGCGCCGGCGTTCTACGCGGAGATGTGGGAAACGATCACGGCCGGACGCGCCTGGCACGGCGAGATCGCCAACCGCAGCCGGGACGGAGTGATCTACTGGGTCGCCTCGACGATCGTCCCGCTGCTCGACGCCCACGGGCGCCCGCAGGAGTACATCGCCATTCGCACCGACATCACGCGGCAGAAGAACGTCGAACTGGCCCTGTCCGAGGCGCGCGACCGGGAGCTGGAGACCGGGCACGCGATCCAGGATTCGCTGCTGCTCGGCGAAGTGCCGAGGCTGAGGACGCTGGAAATCGCCACGTTCGCGCAGCCCTCGCAGGGGGTCGATGGCGATTTCTACGACTTCTTCGCCGTGCACGGTCGCAGCTGCGACGTGCTCATCGGCGACGTCATGGGCAAGGGCGTGACGGCGGCGCTGATGGGCGCCGGCCTGAAGAACCAGTACGGGCGCGTGCTCAGCCAGCTCCTTGCGCCGGGACGCGCGAGCACGGAACTGCCGCGCCCCGGCGACATCATCAATCAGCTGCACCGCCGCATCACCGGGGAGCTGATCCGGCTCGACGCCTTCGTCACCCTCGCCTATTGCCGCATCGACCTGCACCTCGGACGGCTGCTCTACATCGGCGCCGGGCACCCACCAGCCATCCACGTCACCGCCGACGGCGCAACATCGCTCGTCGCCGGCGGCAATCTGCCGCTCGGCATCGACCTCAACGAGCGCTACGTGGAGTCGACGCACCCGTTCGACGTCGGGGATCTGCTGTTCCTGTATTCCGACGGCGTCACCGAGGCGCGCGACGCGGCCGGCGAGGAGTATGGCCAGGCGCGGCTCGCCGCCCACGTTCGGTCGCTCCGCGCGGCCGGCGTGCCGCCCGCGATCCTCGTGCAATCGGTGCGCCGCGCCGTGGCGCAGTTCACCTCCGCGCCCGCCTGGACGGACGACTTCACGATCATCGCCTTCCAGAACCGCGGCGAGCAGCCGGATCTTCACAGCGAGGAGTTCGTGCGGGATCTTGCGGAGCTGACGCGCCTGCGGAACTGGGTCGGCGACCTCAGCGCGGCGTTCCTGGCGGAGGACGCCACGCAGCGGATGATCCTCGCCGCCGTGGAGGTTGCCAGCAACATCGTGCGTCACGCCGACGTGCCGGTGCGCAGCGCCGCCTTCCTCTGCCATCACGACATCACGCCGGCCCAGGTGCGGCTCGATTTCTTCTACATGGGCAAGCCGTACGACCGGACGGCGGTCGCGCCGCCCGATTTCAGCGGCGCGCGAGAGGGCGGTTTCGGGCTCTTCATCATCGAGCACTCGGTGGACGCATTTTCCCAGTCCGTCCTGGCGGAAGACGTGAACCGGCTGTCGCTCGTCATGAACCGCAAACCCCGGGGCGCCAGGCCGTGAGTTCACCGGACCCGGGCGGCGATCCGCGCGTCATGGCACGCCGCGCCCGCCGGGCGGAGGCGTACTTTCGCTACGCGCTGGTCGGCATCGTCGAGACCGCCGGGGACGGATGCATCGTCGATGCGAATCCGGCCGCGGCGAGCCTCTTTGCGCTGCCGCCGAAGGCCCTGCCCGGCCGGCGGCTGGACGCGCTGCTCGTCCTCGACGCCGCGCAGCGCGCGCGCTTCGACCGCCACCTCGTGCGCCTCGCCGAGCAGGGCATTCACCGCAGCGAGCTCGAGACGCCGCGCGCGGAGGGCGGCGTGACGACCCTGGAATGGACGTCGATCGATCTGGGCGATGGCGCGACGCTGCACCACTTCGACGACATCTCGGAGCGCCGCGCCGCCCTCGAGGCGCAGCAGCAGGCGCGCCAGGCCGCCGAGGACGCGGCGCAGGCCAAGAGCCGTTTCGTCGCCAGCATCAGCCACGAGATCCGCACCCCGCTCAGCGCAATCCTCGGCGTGAGCGAACTCGCCTTGCGCGCGAAGCCTCCCGAGCCCTTCGCGGAGCGCTTTTCCCGGATCCAGGAGGCAGCCGAGCTGCTGCTCGCACTGCTCAACCAGGTGCTCGATTTCTCCCGGGCCGAGGCGGGCAAGGTGGACCTCGAGCGCATGCCGTTCTCGCTCGACGCCCTGCTCGCGCGCGTGCGCGCGGTGACGGCGGCTGCCGCGGAGGCAAAGGGGCTCGCCCTGCGCGTCGACGTCGATGCCGGAACGCCGCGCGCGCTCGTCGGCGACGCGACGCGTCTCGCGCAAGTGCTGCTCAACTTGCTCGGCAACGCGGTCAAGTTCACGGCGCAGGGCGCGGTGTCGCTGCAAGTCGGGCCCGTGCCGGAGGCGCCGCCCCGGCTGCGCTTCGTGGTCGCCGATTCCGGCAAGGGCATCCCGCGGGAGGACGCGGCGCGCCTGTTCCAGCCGTTCGTGCAGGCCGACGCCTCCACCACCCGGCTGCACGGCGGCACCGGGCTGGGGCTGGCGATTTCCAAGCGGCTCGTCGAGGCGATGGGGGGCACGATCGCGTTGACGAGCGAACCCGGCCGCGGCACCACCGTGACGGTGGAACTGTCGCTGCCGGCGGCACCCGAGGGTGCCCTCGAACCGCGCGCCTCACCCGCCGCCGCAACGGCTCCGCCCGCCTGCGCCGGGCGACGCGTCCTGATTGCCGAGGACACGGCGCTGAATCGCGAGTGGCTCACCGAGCTCCTGGCCACGAGCGGCGCCGAAGTGCGCGAAGCGCGGGACGGTCGCGAGGCCGTCGCGCGCGCCCTCGCGCCGCCCGCGCCGGAACTGGTTCTCATGGACATGCACATGCCGGAGCTCGACGGCGTCGCGGCCGCGCGGCAGATCCGTGCCGGTGGCGGCCGGATGCCGATCGTCGCGCTGACGGCCAA
>DKBI01000027.1 GCA_002451175.1 Betaproteobacteria bacterium UBA6904 | reverse complement strand
CCGCCCGGAAACGCCACGTACCCGCCCATGCCGAGCACGACGTCCGGGCGGTGCCGCAGGATCGCGCGTGCGCTCTGCCAGAAGGCGACGAGCAGGTTCATCGGCAAGAGCAGCTTGGCGAGCAACGCCTTGCCGCGCAGCGCGCTCGCCCGCACCCACGCCATCTCGTAGCCGCGCGCCGGCACCAGCCGCGCCTCGAGTCCGCTTTTCGCGCCGAGCCACACGACCCGCCAGCCCGCCGCGCGCATCGCCTCGGCGACCGCCAGCCCGGGGAACACGTGCCCGCCGGTGCCGCCCGCCGTGATGAGAAGGGTGCGCGTCACGCCGGCAACCCCCGGGCAAGCTGCCGCGACTCCCAGTCGATCCGCAGGAGCATGGCGACCGCGACGCAATTCACGACGAGCCCCGAGCCGCCGAAGCTCATCAGCGGCAGCGTCAGCCCCTTCGTCGGCAGCAGGCCCATGTTGACGCCCATGTTGATGAGCGCCTGGAACCCGATCCAGATGCCGATGCCCTGCGCGAGCAGCGCCGGAAAGTAGCGCTCGCGCAGCGCCGCCTGCCGGCCGATCGCGAAGGCGCGCAGGACGATCCAGGTGAACAGCACGACCACCAGCGCCACGCCGACGAAACCGAGCTCCTCGGCAATCACCGCGAGCAGAAAGTCCGTGTGGGCCTCGGGCAGGTAGTGCAGCTTCTCGACACTCGCGCCGAGCCCCACGCCGAGCCACTCGCCGCGGCCGAAGGCGATCAGCGCGTGCGAGAGCTGGTAGCCCTTGCCGTAGGGATCCGACCACGGATCCATGAAGCCGAAGATGCGCTGCAGGCGGTAGGGCGACGACAGCACCAGCGCGACGAAGCCGGCCGCGAGCATGACGAGGAGCAGCGCGAAATGGCGGCCGTTCATGCCGCCGAGGAACAGGATGCCGAAGGCGGTCACGGCGATGACGACGAGCGCGCCGAAGTCGGGCTCGCGCAGCAGCAGCCACGAGACGACCAGCATGACGCCCAGAATCGGCAGCAGGCCCTTCTTGAAACTCTTCATCACGGCGTGCTTGCGCACGGTGTAGTCCGCGGCATACAGCACGACGGCGAGCTTCATCGCCTCCGAGGGCTGCACGTTGAGCACGACGAGGCTGATCCAGCGGCGCGCGCCGTTCACCTCGCGGCCGATCCCCGGAATGAGCACCAGCACGAGCAGCGCAACGCAGCCGAGAAACAGCCACGGCGCCGCCTGCTGCCAGGCGCGCACCGGAAGCAGGAACACCGCCATCGCCGCGGTGAGCGCGACCCCGACGAACAGACCGTGGCGTGCCAGGTAGTACGCCGCGTTGTACCCCGTGAATCGGCTCGCTTCGGCCGTGCTGATGGATGCGGAATACACCATCACCGTGCCGATCGCGACGGCAAGCAGCGCCGCCCAGGCGAGCGAGCGGTCGTACTCGGCGGCGGGGACGTTCTGCGCGAAGACGTAGCTCGCCACGCCTAGACTCCCAGCGCCCGCACCGCGGCGGCAAACGCCTCGCCGCGATGGCGGTAATCGCGAAACATGTCGAAACTCGCGCAGGCGGGCGACAGCAGCACGGCGTCGCCTGCGCGGGCTTGCGCAGCGGCGCGCGCGACGGCGGCTTCGAGGCTCGCGCAACGCTCCACCGGAACGCCGCTCGCTTGCAGCGCCTGCTCGATGAGCGCCGCATCGCGGCCGATGAGCAGCACGCGTCGCGCGTGCCGCGCGACGGCATCGGCCAGCGCGGAGAAGTCCTGCCCCTTGCCCTCGCCGCCGGCGATGAGCACGGACGTGCCCCCCAGCCCCTCGAGCGCGGCGATCGTGGCTCCGACGTTCGTGCCCTTGGAGTCGTCGTACCAGGCCACGCGACGGCGCACCGCCACGCGCTCCAGCCGGTGCGGCAAGCCGCGGAAGCTGCGCAACCCGTCGGCGAGCGCCTCCAGCGGGGTCCCCGCGGCATGCGCGAGCGCACAGGCTGCCAGCGCGTTGGCCGCATTGTGCGAGCCGAACAACGGCAGTTCCGCGAGCCGCAGAATCGGCAGCGTGCCGCGCGCGAGCCATGCCTCGCCGTCGCGCGTCGCGATGCCGAAATCCTCGGCGCGGGGCGCGGCATCGCGGCCGAAGGTCACCACGCGGCGCCCCGGCTGGGCGCACGCCGCCGAGCGCGCGTCCTCGCGGTTGAGGACCTGCAGGCCGCCGCCGAGGAAGATCCTCGATTTCGCCTGCGCATAGTCGTCGAGGCCGCGGTACCGGTCGAGGTGATCTTCGCTGACGTTGAGCAACGCCGCCGCGTGCGGGTCGAGCGACCACGTGGTTTCCAGCTGGTAGCTGGACAATTCCAGGACCCACGCCCGCACCGCCGCCGCGCCGGGTTGCATGAGCGCCTCGAGCGCTGCGGGGCCGATGTTGCCCGCTGCGGCACAAGGGATACCCGCGCTGCGCAGCAAATGCCCGGTGAGCGCGGTCACCGTCGTCTTGCCATTGGTTCCGGTGACGCCGACCACCGTGACGCCGGGACGCGCGCGCACGTCCCAGGCGAACAGTTCGATGTCGCCGACCACGGGCACGCCGCGCGCCGCCGCCTCGCGCACCACGGACTCCTCGAGGGACAGGCCCGGGCTGACGCAGACCAGATCGACGCCCTCCAGCAGGCGCGTGTCGAACGCTCCGCAGCGCAGTTCCGCGGCGGCGAGCGTGGCGCGCAGCTCCGCGGCCCGCGGCGGCGCCGCCCGCGTGTCCGCGACGCGCACGCGGCCGCCCTGCCGGGCGATCCATCGCGCGGCGGACCAGCCGCTGTCGCCGAGGCCGAGCACCAGCGCCGAGCAGCCGGCGAGCTTGATGCGCCGGGGCGGGGGCAGCGTGCGGAAGAAGGGCTCGCGCATGTGCATGGTCAGCGCAGCTTGAGCGTCGACAGGCCGAACAGCACCAGCATCATGGTGATGATCCAGAAACGCACGACGACCTGGGACTCCTTCCAGCCCTCGAGCTCGTAGTGGTGGTGCAGCGGCGCCATGCGGAAGATGCGCTTGCCGCCGGACCACTTGAAGTACAGCACCTGCACCATCACCGAGAGCGTCTCGGCGACGAACACGCCGCCCATGATGAAGAGCACGATTTCCTGCCGCACGATCACCGCCATGGTGCCGAGCGCCGCGCCGAGCGCGAGCGCGCCGACGTCGCCCATGAAGACTTCCGCCGGGTAGGCGTTGAACCACAGGAAGCCGAGCCCCGCGCCGATGAGCGCGCCGCAGAACACCGTGAGTTCCCCCGAGCCCGCGATGTACGGCAGCCCCAGGTAGCGCGAGAACACGGCGTTGCCGGCGACATACGCGAAGATGCCCAGCGCGCCGCCGACCATCACCGT
>DKBI01000072.1 GCA_002451175.1 Betaproteobacteria bacterium UBA6904 | reverse complement strand
TTGGAGACGATGATCACCTCGTCGCCCTTGAGGTCGTCGCGCAGGATGGCGCGCAGCGAATCCGGCCCCCAGCTGATCTGCGCCTCGTCGCGCATGCGCCGTTCGGTCTCGAGGTCCTTCACCAGCGCCTCGAGATCGCGCGCGATCGGCCCCAGCTCGCGCGCACCGGCCTGGGGCGCGGCGAGCAGCTGGCCGCGGATCAGCGCCTTCATCCCGGCGACCCAGCCGCGGAACGACAGCTGGGCGATGACCACCGTCACCAGCGCGATCACGGCGCCGAGCGCGGCGAACAGGTACACGAGGTATTTCTTGGTGTCCGCGCTGCGCAGCGCGACGAAGCTCATGTCGTGCACGATGAGGATCTCGCCGAGCCGCTCGCTGTCCTGCACGACCGGGCTGGACACGACGTGCACCGGGCCGCGCGGCAGGTTGAGCACCGTGCTCGCCGCTTCGCCGGCGGCCGGATCGCGCACCTGGCAGCCCACCTTCTGCGGCAGCGACGCCGTCTTGTAGACGATCGCGCCGGCGGTGTCGCAGAAGCCGATCGCGTAGAGCCGCTCGTCCTGCAGCAGCCGGTTGAAGAACGCCTGCACGCGCTGCAGGCGGACGCGGTCGCGCGCCTTGTCGGTGAGCAGCTCGACGAGCGGCTCCTGCGCCGCGGCGGCGACGAGCTTGGAGCGCATGTCCAGGTCGCGCACGAACCACTTGAGCGTCAGGTCGTCGACGAGCGGCGCGACGGCGTAGGCGATCGCACCCAGAACCAGCGCGAGGGGTATGACAAAGCGAAGCGAAAGGCGCATCATGGGGTGACTGGCGCCGACGGCTGAGGAGATTCATTCTAATACGCCATGACCGCGGGACGCGCCGCTGAATTGCTGCCGCAGTCGCCGCTGCGCGCGCGCGCGCTGCTGCTGGGCTCGCGCATCGATCTGCGCAACTGGACCGAGGCCGACGTGCTGGCGCGGCTGCCGCTCGCCGTGCGCCTGGCCGACGGCGGCCTCGCCGTGCTGTTTCGCTACGGCGTCGCCGTGCTGGTCGGCGCGTCCGCCGCAACCGAGCAGGCGCTGCGCGCGCGGCTCGCGCCGCTGCTGGAGAACGCGTATCCGGCGCCCGAAGCCGAGGACCTGGAGGTGCGCGTGGAGCCCGGGCGCGCGGAAGGGCTGCACGAGGGCGCGCTGGTCGTGCAGGCGGCCGACCTGCAGCGCGTGCAGCTGATCGCCGAGGCGCTCTCCAAGAGCGTGCTGCTCGCCCACTACGAAGCCCGCATGGCGGCGGATTTCGACCGCATCGAGCCGCTCGCCCGCGAGCTCGAGCGCGAGGGGCGCGTCCGCGGGCGCACGCGCGATCATCTCCGGCGCATCGGCGCGCTGCTGCTCATCGAGAGCCGCATGATGGCGCGCGCCGAGATCGGCGAGAAACCGGAGCTGCTGTGGGAGCATCCGCAGCTGGAGCGCCTGAACGCCCTGCTGGAGAGCGAGTTCGAGCTGCGCGAGCGGCTCGCCGCGCTCGAGCGCAAGCTGGCGCTGGTGGCGCGCACCTCGCGCACGCTGGTGGACCTGCTGAACGCGCAGCACGCGCTGCGCGTCGAGTGGTACATCGTCGCGCTGATCGCGTTCGAGATCCTGCTGTCGCTCTACCAGATGGGGTTTCGCTAGAGCGCGCGCGCTGTCGGCGTTTGTCCAGGGCTCGCCCCTGCGGCTAGAATCGCTGCGCTGCTTGGCGGAGGGAGTTCGACCCATGTTCGTGTCGGTTGGCCTGGTCTGCGCGCTGTTCGTGTTCTGGATCCTGATGTCCGGCTACTTCACGCCGTTCCTGCTGGCCGCGGGCCTCGGCTCGGCGATCGCGATCACCTGGTTTGCGCATCGCATGGAGGTGGCCGATCGCGAGGGGCAGCCCCTGCACCTCACGCCGCAGGCGATGAGCTACACGCCGTGGCTGCTGAAGGAAATCGTCAAGGCGGCGCTCGGCGTGTCGCGCATCATCCTCGACCCGCGGCTGCCGGTGAGCCCGACGCTCGCGCGTTTCCGGCCCTCGCAGCAGAGCACCGTCGGCCTCGTGACGCACGCGAATTCGATCACCCTGACCCCCGGCACGATCACGGTCGAGGCGCAACACGACGAGTTCCTGGTGCACGGGCTGACGCGCGAGGGCGCGCTGGGCACCGTCGACAGCGAGATGGACGCGCGCGTGCACCGCTTCGAGGGCGGCGCCTGATGCTTTCCGCCGCCGCGGTCGCGCTGCTGGTCACCCTGGCGCTCGCGCTGGCGCGCGGACTGGCGGGGCCCACCGTGTTCGACCGCCTGCAGGCGGGCAACACGATCGGCACGGCGGCGCTGCTGCTGCTGACGCTGATGGGATTCCTCAACGGGCGGCCGGACTTCATCGACCTGGCGATCGTCTACGCGTTCCTCAACATCGTCGGCACGATCGCGGTGCTGCGGTTCTTCCGCTATGGCGACGTGAGCGATCCCGACCGCGCCGGGCGGGGGCCGCGATGAGCGCGACGGACGCGCTGAGCGCCCTGCTGCTGGCCGCCGGCAGCGTGTTCTGCATGATCGGCGCGCTCGGCCTGCTGCGCATGCCGGACTTCTTCACGCGCATGCACGCGGCGAGCGTGACCGACACGCTCGGCGCCGGGCTGATCCTGCTCGGCCTGATGGTGCAGGCGGGCCTCACGCTGATCACGGTGAAGCTGATCGCGATCGGCGTGCTCATCTTCTTCACGAGCCCGGCGGCGACGCATGCGCTTGCGCGCGCGGCGCTCGCGCGCGGCGTGAAGCCGCTGCTCGCCGGCGACGAGGTGACGTCATCGAAGAAGTAATCGTCCTGGTGCTGCTGACGCTGATGGCCGCCACGGCGCTCGCCATCGTCGTGCAGCGCAACCTGTTCTCGGTGGTCGTGCTGGGCGGCATCTACAGTTTTCTCATGGCGACCGTGCTGGTGGCGCTGGATGCGGTCGACGTCGCCATGACCGAGGCCTCGGTGGGCGCGGGGATCTCCACGGTGCTGCTGCTCGGCGCCCTGTATCTGTGCGGCGGCATGGAAGCCAAGCCGCTGCACCGGCCTTGGTGGCCGCTCGCGGTGTCGCTGGTCATCGTCGGCATGCTGGTCTACGGCACGCTCGGCCTGCCGGCGTTCTCGGATCCGGCAGCGACCATCCATCTGCACGTCGTGCCGCGCTACCTCAACGACGCGCTGCGCGAGACCGGCGTGCCGAACGTCGTCACCGCGGTGCTGGCGAGCTACCGGGGCTTCGACACGCTGGGGGAAACCACGGTCGTGCTCACGGCGGGCATCGGCGTGATCGTGCTGCTGCGGGTGATCTACCCGGGCGCGACGGGCGGCGGCGGCGAACAGCGCGGCGCGGCCGGGCCGCTCGATGCGGACCGGCGGGGCCGCCGCATGCAGGACCTGATCGTGCCGCGCTTCACGGCGAAGCTGCTCATCCCGTTCATCCTGCTGTTCGCCGCGTACGTCCAGTTCCACGGCGATTTCAGCCCCGGCGGCGGCTTCCAGGCCGGCGTGATCGCCGCGGCCGCGGTGATCTTCTACGCCCTCATCTTCGGGCTGCCGGCGGCGCGGCGCCTGATGCCGGACGGCATCGTCGAGACGATGATCGCGCTCGGCGTGCTGATCTACGCGGGCGTGGGCTTCGCCGGCATCGTGTTGGGCGGCAACTATCTGGACTACTTCGTCCTCGGCGCGGACCCGGTGTCGGGCCAGCACCGCGGCATCTTCTGG
>DKBI01000209.1 GCA_002451175.1 Betaproteobacteria bacterium UBA6904 | reverse complement strand
GCGAGATCGGCATCCAGCCCGACGCGCTGCTGTGCCGCACCGACCGGCCGCTGCCCGAGGACGAGCGCCGCAAGATCGCGCTGTTCTGCAACGTGCAGAAGGAGGCGGTGATCTCGGCCTGGGACGTGGACTCGATCTACAAGATCCCGCAGATGCTGCACGACCAGATGCTCGACGAGATCGTCTGCCACAAGCTGTCGATCCTCGCGCGGGCGGCCGACCTCGCGGCGTGGCGCGGCATCGTCGAGGCGCTCGGCCACCCGGAGCACGAGGCGGACATCGCCTTCGTCGGCAAGTACGTCGATCTGCAGGACTCGTACAAGTCGCTCAACGAGGCGCTGATCCACGCCGGCATCCACACGCGCAGCCGCGTGCGCATCCACTACATCGATTCCGAGGCGCTGGAGCGCGACGGCATCGGCGCGCTCGAGCGCATGGACGCGATCCTCGTGCCGGGCGGTTTCGGCAAGCGCGGCACGGAGGGCAAGATCCGCGCGATCCAGTTCGCGCGCGAGCAGCAGGTGCCGTACCTCGGCATCTGCCTCGGCATGCAGCTCGCGACGATCGAGTTCGCGCGCCACGTCTGCGGGCTGGACGGCGCCAACAGCACGGAGTTCGACCCCGACACGCCGCACCCGGTGGTCGCGCTGATCACCGAATGGCTGGACCGCACCGGGCGCATCGAGCGCCGCGACGAGCGCTCCGACCTCGGCGGCACCATGCGCCTCGGCGCGCAGAAATGTCCGGTCGAGCCGGGCACGCTGGCCGCGAAGGTGTACGGCAGCGCGGTGAACGAGCGCCATCGCCACCGCTACGAGGTGAACAACATCTACGTCCCGCAGCTCGAGGCGAAGGGCTACACGGTCTCCGCGCGCACGCCGAGCGAGAACCTGCCCGAGATGATGGAGCTGCCCGGCCACCCGTTCTTCTTCGGCGTGCAGTTCCACCCCGAGTTCACCTCCACGCCGCGCCACGGACATCCGCTGTTCAAGGCGTTCGTCTCCGCGGCGCTCAAGCATCGCGCCGGCGCCAAGCGTTCCTCCCCCGGCGGGACGCTCAGCGTGCTGGCGGCATGAAGCTCTGCGGGTTCGAAGCCGGCCTCGACCAGCCGCTGTTTCTCATCGCCGGCCCCTGCGTCGTCGAGTCGCGCGAGCTGCAGATGGAGACGGCGGGGCGGCTCAAGGAGCTGTGCGCGCAATTCGGCGTGCCGTTCATCTTCAAGTCGTCCTACGACAAGGCGAACCGCAGTTCGGGCGAGTCGTTTCGCGGCCTGGGCATGGAGCGCGGGCTGGCCATCCTCGCCGACGTGAAGCGCGAGCTGGGCGTGCCGCTGCTGACCGACGTCCATGCGGTGGAGGAAGTCGGCCCCGTGGCGCAGGTCGTGGACGTGCTGCAGACGCCGGCGTTTCTGTGCCGCCAGACCGACTTCATCCGCGCCGCGGCGTCCGCCGGGCGGCCGGTGAANNGCGAGCGGCGCCGACAACGTGATGGTGTGCGAGCGGGGCTTCGCGTTCGGCTACGGCAATCTCGTCTCCGACATGCGCTCGCTCGCCATCCTGAGGGAGACCGGCTGCCCGGTGGTGTTCGATGCGACGCATTCGGTGCAGCTGCCGGGCGGGCAGGGAACGGCCTCCGGCGGGCAGCGCGAGTTCATTCCGGTGCTCGCGCGCGCCGCGGTGGCCAGCGGCATCGCCGGGCTGTTCATGGAGACGCATCCGCATCCGGAGCGCGCNNGCCTGGCCGCTCGAGCGCATGGCGGCGCTGCTGGAGACGCTGGTGGAACTCGACCGCGTCGTGAAGCGCCGCGGCTTTGCGGAACAAACACTGTAATCACGACCTTGGGGACGGGGTACCGGCATGAGTTCGATCGTTGACGTGGTGGGCAGGGAAATTCTCGATTCGCGCGGTCACCCGACCGTGGAGGCCGACGTGCTGCTCGAATCGGGCGTCATGGGGCGCGCCGCGGTGCCGTCCGGCGCATCGACCGGCAGCCGCGAGGCCATCGAGCTGCGCGACGGCGATGGGCAGCGCTACGGCGGCAAGGGCGTGCTGAAGGCGGTCGAGGCCGTCAACACGGAGATCTCGGAGGCGATCGTCGGCCTGGACGCCTCGGACCAGACGTTCGTCGACCGCACGCTGATCGACCTCGACGGCACCGAGAACAAGTCGCGCCTGGGAGCGAACGCGCTGCTCGCCGTATCGATGGCGGCGGCGCGCGCGGCGGCCGAGGAGACCGGGCTGACGCTGTTCCGCTATTTCGGCGGCGCGGGCCCGCTGCAGATGCCCGTGCCGATGATGAACGTGGTGAACGGCGGCGCGCACGCCAACAACCCGCTCGACCTGCAGGAGTTCATGATCGTGCCCGTGGGCCAGCGCACGTTCCGCGAGGCCTTGCGCTGCGGCGCGGAGGTGTTCCAGGCGCTGAAGAAATTGATCGACGCGCGCGGCATGTCCACGGCCGTGGGCGACGAGGGCGGTTTCGCGCCGAACATGGCCTCGCACGCCGCGGCGATCGACCTGATCGTCGAGGCGATCGACAAGGCCGGCTACACCGCCGGGCAGGACGTGCTGCTCGCGCTCGACTGCGCGAGCTCGGAGTTCTTCCGCGACGGCCGCTACGTGCTCGAGTCGGAGAAGCTGTCGCTGTCCTCGGTAGAGTTCTGCGATTACCTCGCGTCGCTCGCCGACCGCTACCCCATCGTCTCGATCGAGGACGGCATGGCGGAGAACGACTGGGAGGGCTGGCGCCTGCTGACCGAGCGCCTCGGCGGCAAGATCCAGCTGGTGGGCGACGACGTCTTCGTCACCAACACGCGGCTGCTGCGCGACGGCATCCGGCAGCGCGTCGCCAACGCGATCCTCGTCAAGGTCAACCAGATCGGCACGCTCACCGAAACCTTCGCCGCGATCGAGCTGGCGAAGCGCGCGGGCTACGGCACGGTGATTTCGCACCGCTCGGGCGAAACCGAGGACACGACGATCAGCGATCTCGCGGTGGGCACGAGCGCGCTGCAGATCAAGACCGGTTCGCTGTCGCGCGCGGACCGCACGTCCAAGTACAACCAGCTCCTGCGCATCGAGGAGGATCTCGGCGACTCGGCGAGCTATCCCGGGCGGGAGGCCTTCCGCCACCTCGGATGAGGCTGCTCGCCGCCGCCCTGGCGCTGCTCATCGTCGCCATCCAGGTTCCGCTCTGGCTCGGCAAGGGCGGCTGGCTGCGGGTCTGGGACGTCGAGCGGCAGCTGGCGGGGCAGCGCGCGAAGAACGCGCAGCTCGAGGCGCGCAACAACGCGCTGGCCGCGGAGGTGAAGGACCTCAAGCAGGGGCTCGAAGCGATCGAGGAGCGCGCGCGCTACGACCTGGGCTACGTGCGCGGCGACGAGGTCTTCTTCCAGGTCGTCGACAAGCCCGCCGCCGAGTAGGGCGCAGCGGAGCCGTTCGCGTGTTCTCCCTGCAGGAACTCGAGGCTGCGGCAGCGACCGTGCACGCGGTCATGCCGCCGACGCCGCAGATCGCCTGGCCGCTGCTCGCGGCGCGCGCGGGCTGCGAAGTCTGGGTCAAGCACGAGAACCACACGCCGACCGGCGCCTTCAAGGTGCGCGGCGGGCTGGTGTACTTCGATCGGCAGCGGCCCGCCAAGGGCGTGATCTCCGCGACGCGCGGCAACCACGGGCAGAGCATCGCGTTCGCGGGGCGCCGCGCCTGCGTTCCGGTGACGATCGTCGTGCCGTTCGGCAACAGCAGCGAAAAGAACGCGGCGATGCGCGGCTTCGGCGCCGAGCTGATCGAGCACGGCCGTGACTTCGACGAGGCGCGCGTGGAGGCCGAGCGGCTGGCGCGCGCGCGGCAGCTCGATTGGGTGCCGTCGTTCCACCCCGA
>DKBI01000204.1 GCA_002451175.1 Betaproteobacteria bacterium UBA6904 | reverse complement strand
GTTTTCGACCAGCACCTCGGTCTTCACGTGCTTGGTGTTGATCTGCACACCCTGTGCGGTCACGGCGCCGGGCTGATCCTTGTTCACGTCCAGCGTCATGATCACGTTGCCGTCTGGCGTGATCTGCGGCTTCACCTTCAGCGCGAGATTGGCCTTCCGGAAAGACACGCTGGTCGCCCCGGACGAGGTCGCCTGCTGGTACGGAATCTCCGTGCCCTGCTCGATCAGCGCCTCGACGCCATCCGCGGTCAGCACGCGCGGGCTGGAAATGATCTTGCCCTTGCCGTCCGCTTCCAGCGCGTTGATTTCGACGTTGAGGAATCGCGTCATCGAGTTCGAAAACAGGCTGAACGCGAACTGCCCGACGCTGAATCCGTTCAATCCGGCGGCCGGCAAGTTGACGTTATAGCTGTTGGTCAGCGTCGGAGTGCCCTGGACCTGCCCGGTCCGCTCCGCGATTCCCTGCGTGTTGCCGCTGACCGAGAACTGCGCCTGCTTGCCGAGCAGATCGATGCCGCGCCCCTGGCCGCTGAGGTCGTTGTAACCCAGCCGCACGCCAAGGTTCCGGCTGAAGCCGTCGTTTGCCTCGACGATCCGCGCCTCGATCATGACCTGGCGGACCGCAACGTCGATCTTCGCCACGAGCTTGCGGACTTCCTCGAGCCGAGTCGGCGTGTCCTGCACGAATAGCGTGTTCGTGCGGGCATCCACCACCGCGCTGCCGCGCTTGGACAGCATGCGCTGCGCAGGATCGGCGAGCAGCTTCTGCACGTCCGCGGCCTTCTGATAATTCATCTGGAAGGCTTCCGTGCGCGTCGGTTCCAGGTCGTTGATCTGCTGGCTCGCCTCCAGCGCGAGCTTCTCGCGCGTCGCCAGCTCGTCGCGCGGGGCGATCCAGATCACGTTCCCGGTCTTGCGCATGTCCAGACCGCGCGCCTGCAGGATGATGTCGAGGGCCTGATCCCAAGGCACGTCCTTCAGCCGCAGGGTGATGCCCCCCGTCACCGTGTCACTCGTGACGATGTTGAAGTCCGTGAAATCCGCGATCACGTTCAGCACGGCGCGCACTTCGACGTTCTGGAAGTTCAGCGACAGCTTTTCGCCCGTGAACACGCCGCGGCGCGCCGTCTGGCCGGTGTCCGCAGCCACCGGCTTCACCTCGACGACGAACTGCGTGTCCGACTGATAGGCGTTATGCTCCCACTGGCCGCGCGGCTCGATCACCATGCGCACGTTCTCGCCCTGCTGGAACGTGTTGATCGTCTGCACCGGGGTCGCGAAATCGATCACGTCCAGCCGCCGGCGGAGATTCTCCGGGAGGGACGTCTTCAGGAACTCGACGATGATGTTCTGGCCCTGCTGGCGAATGTCGATTCCGGTCGACGTGTCGGCCAGATCGATGATCACGCGACCCTCGCCGGCCCGGCCGCGGCGGAAATCGATCTCGCGGATCGCATGTTTCGTGTCCGCGCTGCCTTCGGCAAAGCGCGAGACCGGAGCCGCCGCCGCCGCGGTGCTCGACGCCGCGGCCGCGGCGGCGAGCGTGATCATCAGCGCGTTGCCCTCGACCTTGGCCTCGTGTGCCACGCTGCGCGAAAGGTTGAGAACGAGGCGGGTGCGATCCGCGCCCTGCACCACGTTCATGCTCCGCAGTTCGCCCTGGCCGATCTCCTGGGCGTTGCGCCCCAAGCCATTGCCCGTTCCGGCGAAATCGAATGCGATCCGCGCCGGGCTTGCGATCGCGAAGTTCGGCGGCACGCTCTTGAGCGGATCCTTGGTCGTCACGCGCACGATCACGGCGCCGCCCTGCTGCGCCACGTCAAAGCCGACGATGCTGTTGCCCTGGGCCGCAGCGACGCCAATTCCGGCGAGGCAGAAAACAAGCGCTTGGACCGCCTTCACCAATCCCCTGATCATGCTCATCTCCTCACCTCCTGCAATTGCAGCGAGCTGACGCGCTCCGTCCAATCGCCGCCACTGTCCTGGACCAGTTCCTTGAGCGAAATCTGGCCATCGTCGATCGACGTAATGACGCCGAAATTCTGGCCCATGTAGTTGCCTTTCTTGACGCGGTACAGGTTCGTGCCCGCCTTGACCAGACCGAAGTACTCCTTCTTCTGCATGAGCGTCCCGACCATCTGCAGTGATTCGAGCGGGAACGCCTCGAGCGGCTCCTTGGGCCGGTCCAGGTTCGGTCGGAGCTGCCCTCCACGGGCGGCGACGCTGCCCGCCTGCGCGACCACGATGCGCTCCGGCCGGAAGGGATCGACCTCGCCCTCAGCCTTGTAGGGAACCGGCTCGTACGGTCTCACCTGGGGGAGGGGATCGACCTTGCCCCTCAGGTCCTTGGTCAACTGCTTCAGCTCCTGCTTCAGGTCGCCTTGCTCGTCCCCGCAACCCGCGAGGGACGCGACCAGGATCACCGCGAGAAAGGCCTTCATTTCTTCGCCGCCTTCTTCGAGGCCTGCTGCGCGCGGCGCTGTGCCGCAACCTCTTCCTCGTCGAGGTAGCGGAAGGTACGCGCAACGGCATTCATCACGAGGTTGCCGTCCTTGTGCGCCTGCATCGAAACGTCCTTCAGAATGACGATCCGCGACAGCTGACCGACATCGCTCGCGAAAGCCCCCATGTCGTGGTACGTGCCCGTCACGCTGAGCTGAATCGGNNAGCAGGGCATCCATCTGCGACCTGTTCGGGAGCTGTTTCAGGAGCGCGCCGAACTGCGTGTCAATTTCCCTGAGCTGTTGCTTGTGCAGGTCCAGGTTGATCGCCTGCGTCTTCTTCTTGACGTACTCGTCCTTCAGCTTCGATTCCTGCGCGCGTCCCGCGTCGAGCTCGTCGAGTTGACCCTGCCAATCGACGAAATAGCCCAGTACCGGGATCGCCACCAGCACCACGACAAGCACCACCGCCTTCGGGATGAGCGGCCAGGTGCCCGGGTCCTTCCAGTTCAGCGTGCGGAATTCCTCGGCGTACCGGCTGAAATCGAGTTCCATGGTTCAGCCCTTCTTCGCCGCCGGCGCCGCCTTGGGCGCGTCCTTGGCCGGCGCAGCGGCCTGCGGCGGCTTCAGCGAGAAATTGAGGTTGAATTCCGATACCCGCCGCTTGTCCACCGCGGCTGCCTTGATTTCGACCAACACGGGGGCCCCGAGCCACGGCGAAGATTCGAGGTTGCGCATCAGGCTCGAGACGCGGGCGTTCGACTGCGCGTAGCCGGTCACATTGACCCTAAGCCCGGACTGCTTCGCGGACCGCAGATAGACGCCCTCCGGCATCTGCCGGACCAGTTCCTCGAGCAAGTGCACGGTCTGCGCCCGATCCGCCTGCAGCGTTTCGATCGCCTGCTTGCGAGCCAACAGCGCGGCGATCTCGTCCTTCAGCTTCTTGATCTCGTCGATTTCCTTGTCGAGCTTGGCGATCTCGCCCTTCAGAAACTCGTTTCGTCGTTCCTGGGTGTCGATGCGTTGCGCGTTCACGACATGCACCGCGCCCACGATCAATAGGCCGACCACGCCGGCCGCCCCGGCCAGCACCGCAAAGTGCTGACGGGCCCGCTTGCGCCGCTCCTCGCGGTGCGGCAACAGGTTGACACGCACGCTCATACCGGATCGAACCTCCGCATGGCGAGACCACACGCGACAATCAGCGACGGCGCATCCTGCATCAGCCGCTTGATCTGCACCCGGGGAGACGTCTGCATCGTACCGAAGGGATTCGCGACGAGCGTCGGCACCTGGGTGCGCGAATGCACGACCTCATCCAGGCCCGATATCACGGCCGAGCCGCCAGCCAACAGGATGTGATCCACCTGGTGATACGAGGTCGACGTAAAGAAGAACTGCAGCGCGCGCTGCACCTCCATGGACACGTTTTCCATGAAAGGCCGCAGCACCTCCGCCTGAAAATCGTCCGGCAGTCCGCCCGCTCGCTTCGCGTTCTCGGCTTCCTCGGGACTCATGCCGTATCGGGCCACGATCTCCTGGGTCAACTGATTGCCGCCGAAGGCCTGCTCACGGGAGTACACCGACTGTTCGTTGCGCAGGACGTTGACGTTGGTGACATTGGCGCCGACGTCGACCACCGCAATGTTCTGGTCCTTGCCGCCGTGGGGCAGTTGCTTCACGACCAGCCCGAGAGCCGCCATTTGGGCGTAGGACTCCACGTCCATCACGATGGCCTTGAGGCCGGCGGATTCGGCCACGGCCACGCGGTCCTCGACCTTCTCCTTGCGCGTGGCGGCGATCAGGACTTCCTGCTCTTCGGGATTCGTGGCGGACAGGCCGATGATCTGGAAGTCGAGGTTGACTTCGTCCAAGGCAAACGGGATGTACTGATTCGCCTCCGTCTCAACCTGCACCTCCAGCTCCTCTTCCCGGAGGGCGGCTGGCACGATGATCTTCTTGGTGATGACGGCGCCCGAGGGCACGGCCATCGCGACGTGCTTGGTCCGGGTGGCCAGCTTCTTGTGCCCCCTCTTGACGGCGTCGGCGACCGCTTCCAGGTTGCTGATGTTCCCGTCCACGACCGCGTCACGCGGCAGCGGCTCGATTACATAGCGGTCGACGCGGTAGGCGCCCTTGCCGGCGTCCACGATTTCGAGCATTTTTACCGACGACGAGCTGATGTCGAGCCCGAACAGGGACGGCGCTTTCGGCTTGAAGATGTCGAGGTTCATCCCCTTTTATTGCCCTTTTTCCCTTAGGTATCGTCGGCTTACATACGATACGTAGAAACTGCGTTAAATGCTAGCAACAACTCCTACGAGTGTCTAGCGAAATGTTCCCGGTTGGCTGGACTATAATGCCTCGGATCTCCCGACCAGTGCAACAACTCTCGTCCGGCTGACTGCCGCTGCAGAGGCGCGATTCCTTTGATGTGGCAGCGTTTCCTGTGGTTTCCCTTGGTCCTGGTCGCGGGCACCGCGGCCATCGCGGCCTGCCTGGCGGCCCTGCTGCTGCTCATCGTCTATCCCAACCTTCCGTCGCTGGAGGTGCTGACCGACTACCAGCCCAAGATCCCGCTGCGGGTGTACACCGATGAGGGCGCACTGATCGGGGAGTTCGGGGAGGAACGGCGCTCCGTCATCTCCATCCAGGAGGTTCCCGCTGTTCTCAAGGACGCGATTCTGGCGGCCGAGGACGAGCGGTTTTACCAGCACACCGGCATCGATTACCTCGGGGTCCTGCGCGCGGCGTACTCGAACTTCATCCAGGGGGGGAGGCGCCAAGGCGCGTCGACGATCACGATGCAGGTGGCGCGCAACTTCTTTCTGTCGTCGGAAAAGACCCTGACCAGAAAGCTTTACGAAGCGCTGCTTTCATTCAAGATCGAAAATAGCCTCAGCAAGGACCAGATCCTCGAGCTCTACGTCAATCAGATCTACCTGGGTCAGCGTGCCTATGGCTTCGCGGCTGCGGCGCAGGTCTACTTCGCCAAGCCGCTGGGCCGCATCACGCTGGGAGAGGCTGCGACGCTGGCGGGACTGCCGAAGGCCCCTTCGATCTATAACCCTGTTGCTAATCCGCAACGGGCACGGCAGAGGCAGCTCTATGTCCTCCGCCGAATGCGGGAACTTGGGAAGATCACGGACGCGCAACTCAAAGAGGCCAGCGACTCGCCGCTCCGCGTCAAACGGGAGCTGAACGAGTTCGCGGTGCATGCTGAGCATCTGGCAGAGATGGTCCGCCAGGCCATCTATGAGCAGTATCCGCAGGATGTATACACCAAGGGTTTCCGGGTCTACACGACGATCCGCAAGGCAGACCAGGAGGCAGCCCACGCCGCGCTGCGCAGGGGGGTCCTGGAATACGACCGGCGGCACGGCTACCGGGGCCCTGAAGGCCATGTCGAGCTGCCCGAGACGCTCGACGATGACGACATCGACGACGCGCTGGCGGACCACCCTGATTTCGACGACCTGCGGGGTGCGCTGGTACTCTCGGCAACGCAGAAGGAAGTTCAGGCGTCGCTGCGGACCGGGGAGACGGTCAGCGTTAGCGGCGATGGGTTGAAGTTCGTCGCTCGTGCCCTGGACGACAAGACAGCGCTGCCGCGCCGGATCCGGCGGGGCTCCGTCATCCGCGTGCAGCGCGACGAGCGCTCAGGCTGGCAGATTGCGCAGCTGCCGGAGGTCGAATCCGCGTTTATTTCGCTCGAGCCGCACGATGGGGCGGTTCGAGCCCTGGTCGGGGGTTTCGATTTTCAGCGCAACAAGTTCAACCACGTTACCCAGGCGTGGCGCCAACCAGGTTCGTCCTTCAAGCCGTTCATCTACTCCGCGTCCCTGGAGAAAGGCTACACGCCGGCGACCATCGTGCGGGACGAACCTGTCGTGGTCGAGGCCGAGGTCACGGGCAGCCAGCGCTGGGAACCCAAGAACTACGACGGCAAGTTCGAGGGATCGATGCGGTTGCGCACCGCGCTGGCGAAATCGAAGAACATGGTCTCGATCCGATTGCTCCAGGACATCGGGCCGAAATACGCGCAGGACTACGCAACCCGTTTCGGGTTCGACCCGGACAAGCACCCCCCTTACCTGACCATGGCGCTCGGCGCAGGGAGCGTGACGCCCATGCAGATGGCGCGCGGGTACGCGGTGTTTGCCAATGGCGGCTATCTCATCCAGCCCTATTTCATCCGCAAGATCGTGGATGACCGCGGGAACCCGCTGGGCGTGGCGAACCCGCAGCGCGCAGGGGACGAGTCGCTTCGCGCGATCGACGCGCGCAACGCGTTCATCATGGATTCCATGATGCAGGACGTGACCCGCTATGGAACCGCGGCACGCGCCTCGAAGCTCGGCCGCAACGACCTTGCCGGCAAGACGGGCACGACCAACGATTTCGTCGATGCCTGGTTCTGCGGGTATCAGCCCACGCTGGTGGGCGTGGCCTGGGTGGGCTTTGATCAGCCCAAGTCCCTGGGACGGAACCAGACCGGAGGACAGGTTTCACTGCCCATTTGGATTGAATACATGGGCCACGCCCTCAAGGGGGTTCCTGCCGCGGAACGGGTCGCCCCGCCCGGGGTCGTTTCCGTGAAACTGGAGACGGACCCGGCAGCGCCGGAAGGCGCACGCGGGGGTTCTGATTGGTTCTACCAGGAGTTCTTGCCACCGGCGCCCTCGAGCGCGCCGCCTGCAAACGCACCGTCCCCCGCACCAGGCAATCCGGAGCGATCGCCGGTTGCCCCTTGGCCCAGCGTCTAGCCGGGATTGCGGTGCAGCACGAGGGGGCTGCCGCTTTGCGCGGAGGCCAGCCGGGACAGCGCGCCGTACAGCTCTGATCCGTCGCGCGTATCGCGCCACGCCGAGCCATCGTAGCGAAAATGGAAACCGCCGGACTTTGCCGCAATCCAGATCTCCTGTGCCGCGGCATGCCGATTGATCACCAGTTTCGCCCCGTTCTCGAACTCGACTTCGAGTACCCCCGGGCCCTTTCGCTCCAGCGAGGCATCCGGAGCGCTCGCCTCGAACGCGTTCTCCAACGCGGTCAGCGCACGATCGGTCAGACGCTCGAACTCGGTTTCCGTCATGTTTGATGATCCTGCTAACATCATTATTCTATCTGCCACCATGCGCTTCGCAGTGCTCCTTCTAGTGATGGCCGGACTGGCGTCGGGCTGCGGCCAGCGGGGCGCGCTTTACCTGCGCGAGAGCCCNNGGTGGGCGGCGACGAAGACGAAAAGAAGCGCTAGGCCGCCGATCTGCCCATGGCATTCGCGTACCGCGACGGCGCCCTGTGTGCCGACGGCGTTCCCCTGCAGCAAATCGCCCGGGACTACGGGACGCCCTGCTACGTCTATTCGCGGGACGATATCGAGAGCAACTTCCGGGCTTTCTCGCTGGCCTTGGCCGGACGCAAGGCGATGGTCGCGTACTCGGTCAAGGCGAACTCCAATCTTGCCGTGCTCGCGCTGCTCTCGCGTTTCGGTGCGGGATTCGACATCGTGTCCGGCGGCGAACTCGCGCGAGTCCGTGCGGCAGGCGGCGACTTGCGCAAGGTCCTCTTCTCCGGCGTCGGCAAGACCGAAGCGGAGATTCGTGCCGCGCTCGAATCCAATGTTCTGTGCATCAACCTGGAGTCCGCGGCCGAAATGGACCGCGTCGACGCGGTCGCCCGGCAGATGGGCATTCGCGCGCCCGTCGCGTTCCGCGTCAATCCGGATGTGGATCCGCGCACGCATCCGTACATTTCCACCGGCCTGAAGCAGAACAAGTTCGGCATTGCACATACAGAAGCGGAGCGGCTGTACCGCGCCGCGGCTGACCGGAGCCACCTGCAGGTAACCGGCATCGGCTGTCACATCGGTTCGCAGCTCGTAGACCCCGCCCCGCTCGTCGCCGCCGCCCGCCGCATTGCCGCACTGGTCGAGCAGCTCGCGGCTGCCGGGATAACCCTCGGCCACATCGATGTCGGGGGAGGCGTCGGCATCCGCTACCGCAACGAATCGCCGCCGCCGATCGGCGAGTACGTCCACGGCGTCCTGGACGCCCTGAAAGACCGGCCTGAAACGGTGATTCTCGACCCCGGACGCGCGATCGTCGGCAACGCCGGCGTTCTGCTGACGCGCGTCGAGTACGTCAAGCCGGGTGAAGAAAAGAATTTCCTCGTGGTCGATGCCGCGATGAACGATCTTCTGCGCCCGTCGCTTTATGGCGCCTGGCATGACGTGCTGCCCGTGCGGCAGTCGGATTCCGTTGCGCCGGGGCNNAAGAACGGCACCTGGTCGCTGGCACGGGAGACCTGCTCGCGGTGATGAGCGCCGGAGCTTACGGCATGGTGATGAGTTCCAATTACAACAGCCGGCCGCGCGCCGCCGAAGTCCTGGTGAGCCACGGTCGAACGCATCTCGTGCGCCAGCGGGAGACGATCGAACAACTATTGGCGCTCGAAGCGATCCCCCCCTCCTCATGAACCTAAGAGAATGGCTTTCTGCCGCAGCCCTTGCGCTCGGCTTGTTGACTGCGTGCGGCAAGGACGCCGGACCGGCCAAGCGTCCGCAGGGCCCCGCCGCGGCGCTGATCACCGCGACCGTCGTTCAGCCGCGGACCATCGAGGTTTCGGAGAGCGTAGTGGGTTCCCTGGAAAACGTGGTGGATCCGAGCCTTGGAGCGGAAGTGGCAGGACGCGTGACGCGGGTTCTCGCCTTCACAGGGAAGAAGGTGGCCAAGGGAGAACTCCTGGCAGAACTCGACGCGCAGGATTTCGAGATCCAGTCACGCGCCGACGCAGCCGAAATTGCGCGCCTGGAATCGCTTCTCGCGCAGGCAGAACGGGTCGCCGAGCGCCAGCAGAAACTCGTCGCACAGGGCTTCATTTCACAGAACGCGGCGGACGACGCGGTCGCGCAGCGCAATGCACTGCGGGAGAGCATCCTGGCAGCCAAGGCGCGCGGCGACCAGACGCGCCGCAGCCTGGGAAAGACGCGGGTGGTGGCGCCGATCGACGGCGAGGTCGAGGCGCAGATCGTCGCGGCAGGCGACTTCGTCAAGGTGGGCGATCCGCTCTTCAAGCTGGTCGGCACGCAGCGCCTGCACGCCCACCTGCCGCTCCCCGAGAGCGCCAACCGCATCATTCGCCCCGGCCTCAAGGTGCGGCTCTCCGCGCCGACGGCGCCCGACCGCGAGCTTCAGGCGCGCATCGACGAGATCAAGCCCACCGTGACGGCCCAAAACCGGGCGCTCGACGCGATCGTCAAGTTCGACAATGACGGCACCTTCCGCGGCGGCGGCAGCATCAACGCGAAGATCGTCACTGCGGTACGCGAGAACGCGCTGACCGTTCCGGAAGCCAGCGTGGTCTTGCGACCGGCCGGCAAGGTGGTCTACGTCGTCCAGGAGCAGGACGGCAAACTGACCGCACAGCAGCGTCTGGTGGAAACGGGCGCTCGCCAGGAAGGCTATTACGAGGTGCTCAAGGGTCTTCAGCCTGGCGATCGCGTCGCGGTGGACGGCGCCGGTTTCCTGACGAACGGCGCCGCCGTGGCGCTGCCCAAGCCGCGCGCCGAGAGCGNNAGAGCGGCCCCAAGAAATGAATCTGCCCGAGCTCTCGATCCGCAGGCACGTGTTCGCGTTCATGGTGAACGCGGTCCTCATCCTGTTCGGGGTGATCGCCTACTCGCGGATCGGGGTCGACAAGCTGCCGTACATCGAATTTCCCGTCATCTCGGTGGTGACCACCCAGAAGGGCGCCAATCCGGACGTGATCGATGCCTCGATCACCAATCTCATCGAAACGACCGTGAACAGCGTGCCGGGTATCGAGCACATTGCGTCCACCTCCTCGCCGGGCGTGTCGATCGTCAACATCACGTTCAATCTCGACAAGCGGATCGACATCGCGTTCAACGAAGTGCAGGCGAAGGTGAACCAGGTTCTGCGCCGGCTGCCCAAGGACGCGGACCCGCCGGTGGTCGCGAAGGTGGAGACCAACACGCAGCCGATCCTGTGGACGGCCCTCCAGGG
>DKBI01000148.1 GCA_002451175.1 Betaproteobacteria bacterium UBA6904 | reverse complement strand
CGCATCCAGCATTACCTGCTGCGCCACATGCGGCCCGACCAGGTGCTGAGCTACGCGCTGCGCCCATCGTCGTCGTCGCCGGCGGCCGGGTACCTGGCGCTGCACGCCGAGCAGCAGAAAGCGCTCGTCGCGGCGGCATTCCGCGACACCATCGCCGCGGACGAGAAGCTCTATCCGGCGAGAAAGGCCTGAACCATGCTCGTCGAAGTGAAGATTCCGCAGCTGTCCGAGTCCGTTTCCGAGGCGACGCTGCTGGAATGGCACAAGCAGGTAGGCGAGGCCGTCGCGCGCGACGAGAACCTCATCGACATCGAAACCGACAAGGTGGTGCTCGAGCTGCCGGCACCCGTCGACGGCGTGCTGGTGAAGATCCTCAAGGCCAGCCGCGGCACCGTGGCCTCGGGCGAGGTCATTGCGCAGATCGATACCGAGGCCAAGCCCAGCGTCGCGGGTCGTTCGTCGACCGCGGTGGCATCGGCGCCCGCCGCGAAAGCGGCGTCCGCGGCGGTTCGCACGCCGCCCCCGGTCATGCCCGCGGCGCAGAAACTCGCCGCCGAGCAGGGCATCGACCCGTCGAAGATCCTCGGCAGCGGGCGCGACGGCCGGGTGACCAAAGCGGACGTGATGAGCCACGTCGGCAAGCCGGCCTCGTTTGCCGCCGTGCCGCAGCCGGCGCCGCCGCCGGCCGAAAAACCGGCGCTGCCGCAGCCGAGCGCGCCGGTCAACGTCGAGCAGATCCTCGCCGGGCGCCCCGAGCAGCGCGTGCCCATGTCGCGGCTGCGCCAGCGCGTGGCCGAGCGCCTCGTGCAGTCGCAGGCGACCGCGGCGATACTCACGACGTTCAACGAAGTGAACATGCAGCCGGTGANNTTCGACATCGGCATCGCGGTCGGCAGCCCGCGCGGCCTCGTGGTGCCGATCCTGCGCGACGCGGACCGCCTGAGCTTCGCCGCGATCGAGACCAAGATCGCCGAGTTCGGCCAGCGCGCGCAGGACGGCAAGCTGACCCTCGAGGAGCTGACGGGCGGGACTTTCTCGATCTCGAACGGCGGCGTGTTCGGCTCGATGCTCTCGACGCCGATCATCAATCCGCCCCAGTCCGCGATCCTCGGCGTGCACGCGACCAAGGAGCGGCCGGTCGTGGAGAACGGCCAGGTCGTGGTCCGCCCGATGAACTATCTCGCCGTGTCCTACGACCACCGCATCATCGACGGCCGCGAGGCGGTGCTGTTCCTCGTGGCGATCAAGGAGGCGCTCGAGGACCCGACGCGCCTCATCCTGGAGATCTAGCCATGGCGCGCACCTTCGACGTGGTCGTCATCGGCGCCGGTCCGGCGGGCTACATCGCGGCGATCCGCGCCGCGCAGCTCGGGCTGAACACGGCCTGCATCGAGAAATGGCGCACCGCGGACGGGCAGTATGCGCTCGGCGGGACCTGCCTCAACGTCGGCTGCATTCCGTCGAAGGCGCTGCTCGAATCGTCCGAGAACTACGAGCGCACGCAGCACCGTCTCGCCGCGCACGGCATCTCGGTGAGCGGCGTCAAGTTCGACCTGCAGGCCATGCTCGAGCGCAAGAACCAGATCGTGCGCAAGATGACGGGCGGCATCGCGGGGCTGTTCAAGCGCAACAAGATCACCTGGCTGCAGGGCCACGGGCGTTTCGTGTCGGGGGGAACCACCTGGAAGCTGGAGGTGGTCGGCGAGCAGGGCAGCGAGGCCATCGAGGCGCACCACGTCATCGTCGCCACCGGGTCGCGGGCCCGGCATCTGCCGGGCCTCGAGGTGGACAACCGGATCGTCTGCGACAACGAGGGGGCCCTGGCGTTCGACGCCGTGCCGCCGCGGCTCGGCGTGATCGGCGCCGGCGTGATCGGGCTCGAGCTGGGCAGCGTGTGGCGCCGGCTCGGCTCGAAGGTCCAGATGCTCGAGGCGCTGCCGAGCTTTCTCGGCGCGGCCGACGAAGCCATCGCGCAGGAGGCCTGGAAGGTGTTCACGCGCCCCGGCGCGCTCGAGATCGAGCTCGGCGTCGGCGTCGGCGCGGTGCAGCGCTCTGCGAGCGGCGTGCGCGTGGACTACACGACCGCGGACGGGAAGGCGTCGGTGCTGGAGTGCGACCGCCTGATCGTGGCCATCGGCCGCGTGCCCAACACCGAGGGCCTCGGCGCCGACCAGATCGGACTGAAGATCGACGCGCGCGGCTGCATCGAGGTGGACAAGAACTGCCGCGCCAGCCTGCCGCGCATCTATGCCATCGGCGACGTCGTGCGGGGCCCGATGCTCGCGCACAAGGGCGAGGACGAGGGCGTGATGGTGGCCGAGATCATCGCCGGGCAGCACGGGCACGTGAACTACGACGCGATTCCCTGGGTGATGTACACGATGCCGGAAATCGCCTGGGTCGGCAAAACCGAGCAGCAGCTCAAGGCGGAGGGCGTCGCCTATCGCAGCGGGCGCTTCCCGTTCGCGTACAACGGCCGCGCGCTTGGTCGCGACGAGGCCGACGGTTTCATCAAGATCCTCGCCGACGCGGCGACGGATCGCATCCTCGGCGTGCACGCCATCGGCAGCCTCGCGTCGGAGCTGATTGCCGAGGCGGTGGTCGCCATCGAGTTCGGCGCGTCCAGCGAGGACATTGCCCGCATCTGCCACGCGCATCCGTCCATGGCGGAAGTGATGCGCGAAGCGGCGCTGGCGGTGGACAAGCGGAGCCTGAACGGCTGACGCCGCCCGCGGCGCGCCGAGCGACCCGACCTGCGATTTTCACTGAGAGGAATGCCATGAACTCCAGCGATGCCAGACCCGCGACGGCGTGCGCCGCGGTCCTTCGAGCGCTGCTGCTGGCGACGGCCGTGACGATCGGCTCCGCGTCCGCTGCCTGGGCCCAGACATTTCCTGCAAAGCCCGTGAAGATTCTGGTGGGCTTCGCTGCGGGCGGCGCGATGGATATCGTCGCGCGCACCGTAGGGCAGAAGGTATCGGCGAGCATCGGGCAGCCGGTGGTGGTGGAGAACAAGCCCGGGGCGGGCAGCAATATCGCGATCCGCGCGCTGATCGACAGTCCGCCGGACGGCTACACGGTGATGCTCGTGGCCAACGGCCTCGCGGCCAACCCGGCGCTCTACGATCCGGCGCCGTTCGATCCCGAGCGCGACGTGGTGCCGGTGGCGCTGGTCGCGCGGCTGCCCGTGGTGATCGCGGCGAGCGCGACCTCGGACCTGTCCAGCCTCGCCAAGCTCGTCGCGGCCGCGAAGGCGAAACCGGGCGCGGTGAACTACGCGACGCCGGGCAACGGCTCGACGCCGCACCTCGCGGTGGAGCTTTTCGCGCGCGCGGCGGGAATCTCCCTGTCGCATGTGCCGTACAAGGGCGGGGCGCCGGCCATCAACGACGTCCTCGGCGGGCAACTGCCGCTGGTCGCGGTGAATGCGGTCGAGGTTCTCCCGCACGTGAAGGCGGGCCGGCTGCGGGTGCTCGCCGCCCTCAGCGCGGAGCGCGTCGCCACGCTCCCGGATGCGCCGACGATCGCGGAATCGGGCTATCCGGGGTTCGAGGCGTCGGTCTGGCATGCCTTCATTGCGCCGCGCGGCACGCCGGCGGCGGCGGTCGAGCAGCTGAGCGCCGAAATCCGCAAGGCGCTCGCCTCGCCCGACGTCAAGGAGCGCCTCGCCGCGCTGGGCGCGGAGGTCTCGCCCTCCGGACCCGAGGCGCTGGGCGCCATGGTCCGGGCGGAGCGCGAGCGCTACGGCAGGCTCATTCGCGAGGCGAAGATCCGCGCGAATTGAAGCGACACGATGCGCCCCGCAAGAGCTCGCGCGTGATGCGCGCATGACGCATCGCGCAGTGCAGCCGGCGCGGAGGGCGGGCGGCGTGTCGCCCTGCGGCTGATGCTTTCCGCCACCACGCGCGGCATGCTTTGGATGGCGGCCACGGGCCTGCTGTTCACCCTGCTCAACACGATCATGAAGCGGCTGTCGCAGGACCTGGATCCCTGGGTGGTGGGATTCGTGCGCTATGCGTTCGGCGCGGTCGTCATGCTGCCCCCGGCGCTGCGGCTCGGCGCACGCGCGCTCTGGCCGCAGGCGCCCCGGCTGCAGTTCCTGCGCGGCGCCTTTCACGCCGGCGGCATGCTGCTGTGGTTCGCGGCGCTGCCGCTGGTCACGCTGCCCGAGCTGACCGCGATCGGTTTCAGCGGCCCGATCTTCGTCTGCATCGGCGCCGTGCTCATCCTGGGCGAGCGCATGACCGGGGCGCGGTGGGTGGCGGTGCTGACCGGATTTGCGGGCGTGCTGATCGTGCTGCGGCCGTGGCAAGGCGCCGGGCCGGGCGGCCTGTCGCCGGGCATGCTGCTCATGCTGGCCTCGGCGCCCGTCTTCGCGGGCTCGTTCCTCGTCGCCAAGGTCTTGACGCGCCACGACGTGCCTGCGGTGATCGTGTTCTGGCAGCACGTGTGGGTCGCGCTCCTGCTGCTGCCGTTCATGCTCGCGTACTGGCAGATGCCGGGCGCCGGCGCCTGGCTCGCGCTCGTCGCCTGCGGGTTCCTGGGCGCGGCCGGGCACTACTGCATGATGCGGGCGTTCCGCGTCGCGGATCTCTCGGCCGTGCAGTCGGTGAAATTCCTCGAGCTCGTCTGGGCGGCGCTGCTGGGCTACGCGGTGTTCGCCACCGTGCCCTCGACGTGGACCGTCCTCGGCGGCGCGGTGATTCTCGCCAGCACGCTGTGGCTGGCGCGGCGCGAGGCGCGGGGTGCCCGCGTCCGCGCCGCGGACGCATGAACGCGGGTCGCGCAGGCGGGGCGCGCGCCGAGGCGGGCGGCGATGCGCCGCGCGACGTGGAGACGCGTTACCAGCAGATCGCCGAGCACCGCGGATTCGTCACCGATCCCGCGCAGCAGCGCGCGGTCGAGCGGCTGCAGCAGCTCTACGCGGAATGGACCGCGTACAAGGCGCGGCGCAACTCCGCGCTCAAGCGCCTGCTGGTGAAGCCGCCGCTGCCCAAGGGCGTCTACCTCTGGGGCGGCGTCGGGCGCGGCAAGAGCTTCCTCATGGACAGTTTCTACCTGTGCGTGCCGCTGGTGCGCAAACGCCGCGTGCACTTTCATCACTTCATGCGCGAGGTGCACCGGGAGCTCGACGAGCTGAGGGGGACGCCGGACCCGATTGCGGCGCTCGCCGAGCGCACGGCGCGGCGCTACCGGCTGGTGTGCTTCGACGAGTTCCACGTCGGCGACATCGCCGACGCGATGATCCTCGGGCGCTTTCTGGAGCAGGTGATGAGCCGGGGCGTGGAGTTCGTGATGACCAGCAATTACCACCCCGACCACCTCTACCCGAACGGGCTGCAGCGCGAGCGCTTTCTGCCCGCGATCGGCCTGCTGAAATCGCGGCTCGACGTGCTCGAGGTCGACAACGGCACCGACTACCGGCGCCGCAAGATGCGGCATCTGCAGGCCTGGCACACGGGCGCGGGCGGCGATGCGGCGCTGGCGCCGGTGTTCGAGGCGTTGCGCGACGTCGAGGACGAGCACCAGGCGCTCGACGTCGAGGGCCGGCGCATCCCGTATCGGCGGCGCGCCGGCGGCCTGGTGTGGTTCGACTTTCAGGCGCTGTGCGCCGGACCGCGCTCGTACACCGATTACGTGGACCTGGCGGCGCGCTTCCACACCGTCCTCCTCTCCGGCATTCCGCGCCTGGGGCCTCTCGCGGCGGACGCGGCGCGGCGCTTCACGTGGCTCGTGGACGTGTTCTACGACGAGCGGGTAAAGCTCGTCTGCTCGGCCGACGTGCTGCCCGAGGCGCTGTTCGTGCACGGCGGCGAGGCGCGCACGGCCGGCGCGGAATTCGCGCGCACCGTGAGCCGGTTGACGGAAATGCAGACTGCGGACTACCTTCAGTCCGAGAAACCCCAGCGCTAGGAGCCGACCATGGAATCGTTCAAGGCATATCGCATCACGCAGCAGGACAAGGGCGTCAAGGCGGAGTTCGTGCAGTGCAGGCTCGAGGACCTGGACCCCGGCGAGGTGGTGGTTCGCGTCGCCTACTCCGACATCAACTACAAGGACGCGCTCGCGGCGACCGGCAAGGGGCGCATCCTGCTGCGCCCGGCCTGCATCGGCGGCATCGATCTCTCGGGCACCGTGCTGTCCTCCAGCGACGCACGCTTCACGAAGGGCGATGCGGTGCTGGTGGTCGGTCACGAACTGGGGGTGAAGCACGACGGCGGCTACGCGGCGTACGCGCGCGTCCCGGCGAACTGGGTCGTCAAGCTCCCGCAGGGGCTGTCGCTGTGGGACGCGATGGCGTTCGGCACGGCCGGCTATACGGCCGGGCTCGCCATCGTGAAGATGGAGCACAACGGCCTGCGCCCGGAGAACGGCCCGGTGGTCGTCAACGGCGCCACCGGGGGCGTCGGCTCGATCGCCATAGCCGCGCTCGCGAAGCTGGGCTACGAAGTCGTCGCGCTGACCGGCAAGGAAGCGGAGGCCGACTGGCTGCGCCGCATCGGCGCGCGGGACGTGAAGCTGCGCAAGGATCTCGACCTGGCGAAGATCCGGCCGCTCGACCGGGCCACCTGGGCGGGCGCGATCGACAATCTGGGCGGCGACGTGCTGGCCTGGATGGCGAGCACCATGAAGATCAACGGCGTGATCGGCGCCGTCGGCCTCGCCGCGAGCCATACCCTCAACACGACGGTCATGCCGTTCATCCTGCGCGGCGTGAGCCTGCTCGGCATCAATTCGACGGACGCGCCGAGCCCGGAGCTGGAGCGCGCCGTGTGGCAGCGCCTGGCGAGCGATCTGCGCCCGCCGTTGCTGAAAGAGATGGTGCGCACGATTCCCTTCGACCAGCTGCCGGGCGCGTTCGACGACTTCGTCCAGGGGCGCGTGCGGGGGCGCGTCGTCGTCGATCTGAATCCGTAAGGCGGGCGTAAGCGCGCCGACGAACAATGCCGCAACCGGGAGGACCGCCATGACCAGCTACAGGGAATTCCACCGCCGCTCGATCGAGCAGCGCGACGCGTTCTGGCGCGAGGAGGCCTCGCGCGTGCACTGGCACAAGCCCTTCGCCCAGGTGCTCGACTACTCGCGGCCGCCGTTCGCGAAATGGTTCGTCGGCGGCGAAACCAATCTCTGCTACAACGCGATCGACCGC
>DKBI01000144.1 GCA_002451175.1 Betaproteobacteria bacterium UBA6904 | reverse complement strand
ATCGAGGACGGCCTGTCGGATTTCCGGCAGCTCGCCCGCTTCAACGGCAAGCCGACGGTCGGCGTCGGCATCGTCAAGGTTCCCAACACCAACACCGTCGAAATCATCGAGCGCGTCCGCGACCGGATCGAGCACGAGATCCGGCCGCAGCTTCCGCCCGGACTCGAACTGCATTACGTGCAGAACGACGCCGTCTTCATCGGCGAGATGGTGGACGCCCTCAAGTCCCACCTCGTCGAGGGCACGCTGCTCGCGGCGCTGATCGTCTGGCTGTTCCTGAAGAGCTTCCGCGCCACGGTCATCATCGCCACCGCAATTCCGGTGTCGCTCTTTGGCGCCATCGCGGTGATGTACTTCTTCGGCTATACGTTCAACTCGGTGACGCTGCTCGCGCTGCTCCTGCTCATCGGCGTCGTGGTGGACGACGCGATCGTGGTGCTGGAGAACATCTACCGGCACCGCGAGCATCTCGTGGCCGACACCCGGATCGCGGCGGTCGAGGGCAGCCGCGAGGTGACGTTCGCCGTCATCGCGGCTTCGTTTTCTCTAGTGGCCATCTTTGCGCCGGTCATCTTCGTGTCGGGAATCGTCGGTCAATTTCTGCGCTCCTTTGCGGTGGTGGTGACCTTCGGCGTCCTGGTGTCGCTCTTTGTCTCGATGACGCTCACGCCGATGCTGTGCTCGCGGTACATGCACGTGCAGAAGAAACATGGCCGCCTGTACTGGCTGCTCGAGCACTTCTTCGAGCGCATCGAGTCGCTCTACAAACGCGTCCTGCGCGTAACGCTGACGCGTCGCTGGTGGGTGCTCGCGGCGGCGGCCGTGGTCACGGCGACGGTGGTGCCCCTGTTCAAGAAGTTGCCCACGGAACTCGCGCCGCAGGCGGACGAGGGCCGCTTCCTGGTTTCCATCCGCACGCCGCTGGGCTCGTCCATCCAGTACACCGAAGGCAAGCTGCGCGAGGTGGAGCAGATCGTGTTCCGTTATCCCGATGTGGTGACCGAATTCGGGGTGATCGGACTGGGATCCGCCGGCCAGGTGAACCAGGCAACGCTGGTTGGCCGGATGAAGCCGAAGGCCGAGCGCCGCAAGGCCGGGGGCATGACCCAGCAGGAGGTGCTGCAGGCGATGCGCCGCGACCTGTCCCAGGTTGCCGGTGCACGCGCGTTCCCGCGGGGCTTCGGCATCGTGCAGGGACAACGCTCCGAGCCTTTGCAATTCGTCGTCAAGGGTACGAACCTCGCGGAGATGGGCCGGCTGGCGGGCGAGCTGCAACGCACCTTGCAGGCCGACCCCGCGATCGGCCGCATGGACACCGACCTCCAGCTGGACCTGCCGCAGCTCGTGCTCGAGCCCGACCGCGTGCGGGCCGCCGGCGTCAACCTCTCGTCGCAGGATCTCGCGCTGGCCATCAACATGCTCACGGGCGGCGTGGACATCGCGAAGTACAACGACGATCCGGGCGACGGCGAGCGCTACGACATTCGCGTCAAGGCCAAGGACGGGGAGTTCGCGGCCCAATCCGATCTGTCGAAGATCTACCTGCGCAACCGGCAGGGACAGCTCGTGCGGCTCGACACGGTGGCGTCCTTCCGGGAGCGCATCGGGCCGGCGGTCATCGGGCGCTTCGACCTGCAGTATTCCGCGACGTTCTACGCGACGCCTTCCCTGCCGCTCGCTGCGGCGATCGAGAAGGTTCGCGAGGCGGCCAGGCAGCTGCCCATCGGCTACAACGTCGTCTTCGTAGGCGAGGCGGAGCAGCTGGAGAAGACGCGGGAGGCGATCGTCTTCACCTTCGGGCTCGCGATCGTGTTGCTCTTCATGGTGCTGGCGAGCCAGTTCAACTCCTTCCTGCAGCCGCTGTTCATCATGCTCGCGGTGCCGCTCGCCATCGTCGGCGGCGTGCTGGCGCTGTGGATCTTCGTGCCCCTGTCCGAACTCGGACAGGCTTGGGGCGTGCGCGTGCCGCTGCACACGCTCAATATCTATTCGATGATCGGGCTGGTGCTGCTGATCGGCCTGGTCGCCAAGAACTCGATTCTCCTCGTCGACCTGACGAACCAGCGGCGCGCCCAGGGCATGGGGGTTGACGCGGCGCTTGCGGACGCCTGCCCGATCCGCATGCGGCCCGTCCTGATGACTTCGCTCACGATCATTCTCGCCCTGTTTCCCGCGGCGCTCGGCCTGGGCGCCGGTGCGGAAACGAACGCGCCGCTCGCCGTCGCCGTGATCGGCGGCATGCTCACCTCCACATTGCTGACGCTCGTGGTGGTGCCCGCGGCCTACTCGCTGGTCGAGAACTGGCGCGAGCGCCGGCATGCGCCCCAAGCGGGCGGCGCCGTCGCCGTCAATGCGCCACAGGCGCCGAAGAAGAACGACTAGATCCGGAATTCGATCAGGAACGGCCCGCGGCGCGCGCAGGCCGCGCGAAAGACGTCCGCGAACGCTTCCAGCGTATCCACGCTCGCCGCTTCCACCCCCATGCCGTCCGCCAAACGCGTCCAGCGGATCTCAGGGCGCGCGAGGTCGAAGAGTTCGCGCGACGCAGGCCCGGGCTGGGCGCCGACGGCGGCAAGCTCGCCCTGCAGAATGGCGTAGCGGCGGTTTGCGAAGACGACGTTGACGACGTCCAACTGCTCCCGCGCCTGGGTCCAGAGCGCCTGCAACGAATACATCCCGCCGCCGTCCGACTGCAGGCAAACCACCTTGCGCCCCGGACACGCGATCGCCGCGCCCGTGGCCGCTGGAAAGGCATATCCAATCGCGCCGCCGGTGATCTGAATCCAGTCGTGCGGCGGCGCGCTGAACGTCAACGGAAACAGCGCTCGGCCGGAAGTGACCGCGTCCTCGGCGACGATGGCCTCCTCGGGCAGCAGGGCCGCCAGCGTTCGGCCGAAGCCTTCCGGCTGAAATGCTCCGCGGCCAACGACAGGCGCGCTGCCGGAATCCGCATTGGCCAAGTAAGGGGGGGCGCGCAACGCGTCCGCGAGCATCTCGAGCGCGCCCTCGGCATCTTCCTCGACGTGCGCCAGCGTATGCACCGCGCAGTCCTTCGGCCATAACGCAGACGGCTTGCCCGGATAGGCGAAGAATCCCACCGGCGCCTTGGCCCCCACCAGGATCAGGTGGCGAATTCCCGATAGGACCTGGATTGCGGCGTCGACGACGTAAGGGATGCGGTCGATGGCAGGGCGTCCCCGGCCGCGTGCCATGCGGGGCACTTGCGTGGGCGTGCGCAGCTGCGCTCCGCTGGACTGCGCGATGCGCTGCGCCGCGCGCAGCGCCGCTTCGCTGAGCGCTCCTTGGGACAGCAGCAGCATCGCGGGCTCGCCGGCCCGCAGCACGCGCGCGATATCCTGGATCACACCCGTCCCAACGGCCGCCGGCCGCTCCGGCGGCAACGCAGCAGCCGGCGATGCGCCATCGTTCCAGGCGCAGTCCGCAGGCAGGATCAGCGTAGCGATGCCGCCCGGCGGCCTTCTCGCCGCCCGGATGGCTGCCGCGGCATCCGCTCCTACATCGGCTGCCCTGGCGCAGGTGTGCACCCACGTCGAGACGCTGCGCGCCAGACCTTCGGTGTCCGCGGTCAGCGGCGCGTCATGCGGCCGATGAAACGTCGCGTGATCCCCCACGATGCTGACGATCGGGGTGAACGCCCGCCGCGCGTTGTGGAAATTCGCCAGGCCGTTGGCCAACCCCGGCCCGCAATGCAGAAGGGTCGCGGCCGGCTTGCCCGCCATGCGTGCGTAGCCGTCCGCGCACCCGGCAACCACCGTCTCGGCAAGCCCCAGCACGCAACGCAGACCCGCCACGCGGTCGAGCGCGGAAACGAAATGCATTTCGGAAGTGCCGGGGTTCGCAAAGCAAATGTCAATCCCCGAGCCCAGAAGCGTGCGCGCAAGCGCTTCGGCACCAAGCATGCGGCGATGCTAGCATGCGCAAAGAAAGGAATCTTCCATGGCCGTCAACCCCGACACCCGCAACATGGCGCTGTTCTGCGACTTCGAAAACATCGCGCTCGGCGTCCGCGAAGCGAAGTACGCGCAGTTCGACATCGGCAAGGTGCTCGAGCGCCTGCTCCTCAAGGGCAGCATCGTCGTCAAGAAGGCGTATTGCGACTGGGAGCGCTACAAGGAATTCAAGGCGCCGATGCACGCCGCCGCGTTCGAGATGATCGAGATTCCCCACGTGCGGCAGTCCGGCAAGAATTCTGCCGACATCCGCATGGTGGTGGACGCGCTCGACCTGTGCTACACGAAGTCGCACGTCGACACCTTCGTCATCATCAGCGGCGATTCCGACTTCTCGCCGCTGGTGTCCAAGCTCCGCGAGAACGCGAAGACCGTGATCGGCGTGGGCGTCAAGAACTCGAGCTCGGATCTGCTCATCGCGAATTGCGACGAATTCATCTACTACGACGATCTCGTTCGCGAGGACGAAGTGAAGCGGCGCGCGGCACGCAAGCGGCGCGAGGCCCGGCCGGCCGCGTCGGTGAAGGAGACGGCGCCGACCGAGGACCGCAAGCAGGAGGCCTTCGACCTCGTACTCGAGACCGTGGTCGCGCTCATCGCGGAGCGCGGCGAGGGCGAGAAGATCTGGGGCTCGATGGTCAAGCAGGCGCTCAAGCGCCGAAACCCCGGGTTCAACGAGTCTTACTACGGCTTTCGCGCCTTCTCCGACCTGCTCGAGGAAGCCGAACAGCGCAAGCTCCTGTCGCTCGAGCGCGACGAGAAGTCGGGTGGCTACATCCTTCGCCCGGCCAGTTGACGCGGCTCAGGGGTTGAGCTGCTGGTAGGCGACATTGGCGACCTTGAGAAGCTCGTCCTTGCTGATGTCCGCGGACGACAGCGCGTAGCCGAAAGAGCGGTCGATCCAGTAGAACACGCCCACGGATCGGTCGCGCGCAAAGCGGAACGCGGTTTCGTGCTGGTCCTGGACGTGGGTACGCACGTAGAGCGTGACGCGCGTGCCCTTGTTGCACTGATACATGAACTGCGCCGTCGGCGCCGCGCCGGCCGAGCCGTCTTCGCCCGGCAGCAGGCGCCCGCCCATCAGCGAATAACCCGCTGCCTCCAGGTTCGGCGCGCGCACCTTGGCGCCGAGACGTTTCGAAAGCCACGCGACGAGGTGTGCCTCCTGGTCGGCGCCGACCTCCACCGCATGACGCACCTCCGGCGAATACGTTGCGTGCGCGACCGCCGCGTCGTGCGCGAATGATTGCTGCGCTTCGGGCGGGGCCAGGGAACCGTGCAATTGCCACCCAGCCAAGACTCCGAGTCCGACGAGCGCAAAGGCCGCCGCGACGCGCCAGATGCGCACATGACGCGGGCGGGCGGCGCGGACCAGTCGCGCCGGCACCGGCTCGCCCAAAACCGGCTCGAACGTCGCGCGCAACTGGTCAGACTGGGACCGGTAGGCCGCCACGCGCCCGGCCTCCTCGGGATGCCCCGCGATATAGCGATCGATTTCCGCGGTGCGGCTTTCGGGCAGGCGCGCGTCCACATAGGCCTGCAGTTCCGCTTCGGTGACGGGGAGCTCGCTCATCGATGACTCACTTCACGACCTGTAAACGCCCAGGACCCGGCGATCCTTCCATGAGATTGCGCAACTTTTCGCGCGCTCGCGAAAGGCGCGACATGACCGTGCCGATCGGGATGCCCAGCGCGCCTGCCGCAGCCTCGTAACTCAGGTTCTCCAGGGAAACGAGCAGGAGTACTTCGCGCTGCTCTACGGACAGCCGCGCGAGCATGCGCTCGAGGTCGCGTGCCTCGAGGCTGGCGTCGTGGCCGGCGCGCCCGGGAAGTTCCAGCACCTCGCCTTCCAGCGATACCGTTTCGCGGCGTGACCGCACCTGATTGACATGTACGTTGTGCATTACCGTGAACAACCAAGCGCGCAGATCCGTGCCGCGCCGGTACAGGTGCAACTTCGCCCACGCGCGCTCGAGCGTGTCCTGCACCAGGTCGTCCGCCGCATGTCGGTCGCCGACCAGCGCCCGGGCATAACGCCGGAGGCGCGGAATCAGCTCGACGATGCTGTCGGCGTCGGTCATGGGGAATGACAGTCTACGCACGTCCATATTCCGCGGATAGACAATTGCCGGCCGGCGCCATGCCGCCCAGGGCGAGTCCCGCGAGACGGTGCAGGAACGGCGATTACTGATCCCGGAACGCCTCCAAACCGATCATGAGCTTGACTTCATCGCCGATGGGCCCCACGCCGAACTTCATGCCGAAGTCGGTGCGCTTGATGACCCCCGTAGCGTTGCCGCCGCACATGTAGCGCTTGCCCTGACTGCGCGGATCCGGCCCGCATTTCCAATTCTCCACGGTCAGGGTGAGAGGTTTCGTGACGCCCAGGAGCGTCAGCTGGCCTTCGATCGCCGAGGGCCACTCCCCGGTCCATTTCGTCGCGGTCCCCTTGAAGGTCGCACGCGGAAATTCGGCGACGTTGAAGAAATCCGGAGTCCGGAGGTGCTCGTCGCGCGACCGGGCACGCGATCCCTTCTCGCTGTCGCCGGTGCTGATCGTTGCGGTTTCGATCGTGACATCCACGCTGCCGGTCTTGGCGGCCGCGTCCAGCACGACCTTGCCGGACATCTTGTCGAAACGTCCGATCAAATTCATGAAGCCCAGGTGACTGACCTGGAAATGGGGATGCGAATGGTTGCCGTCAATCGTGAACGACTCCGCGGCGGCGTGTGTCGCCAGGGGTAACGCAGCGACGATGAGACCTATCGTGAAACGAGACATTTCAGAACCTCCTCAGGATGAAAGTGGGCGAAACCCGGACACCTGCGATTGCTCATGCGGAAAACTTCCAAGCGAGAAAACTGCAGACTGCGGCGACGGCAACGGCGTAACTCGAGGCGACCATCCCCTGCATCCACGCAGGCGCGCGTTCAGGAACCGGCAATCGCGCCGCTAGCGGCACCATCGCCAGAACTGCAAGCGACCACCAAGGCAATTTCGCCAGTACCAGTGCGGCCGCGCCCACCAGGGCCGGAATGACCGAAACGCTGAGCGCAAGCGT
>DKBI01000277.1 GCA_002451175.1 Betaproteobacteria bacterium UBA6904 | reverse complement strand
TGTTACTTGCGCGCGGCCTTGACTTCGGCGGGCTGCACCAGGTCGCCGGTCTTGTTGCCCCAGTTGTTGCGCGTGAACGTGATCACGGCGGCGACCTCGACGTCGCTCAGCTGCTTGCCGAACGCGGCCATCGGGGTGTTCTGCCGGCCGTTCATGACCACGTCCATCTGCGCCGCCTTGGGCCCCTGGACGACCTTCGAGCCGTCGAGGGGCGGGAACGCGGGCGGCGTGCCCTTGCCGGTCGCCTGGTGGCAGGCTACGCAGTTGGCCGCGTAGACTTTTTCGCCGCGCGCCTTCAGTTCATCCAGCGACCATTCCTTGTTCGGATCGTCGGCCGCCGCGGCGATCGCCTTCTTGCGCTCGCCGACCCACTGCGTGTACTCCTCCGGCGTGACGACGCGCACGACGATGGGCATGAAGCCATGCTCCTTGCCGCACAGCTCGACGCACTGCCCGCGATACACGCCAGTCTTCTCGGCGCGGAAATGGGTGTCGCGGATGAACCCGGGAATCGCGTCCTGCTTGGCGCCGAACGCCGGAATCCACCAGGAGTGGATGACGTCAGCCGCCGTGGTGAGCATGCGCACCTTCTTGCCCACGGGAACCACCAGCTCGTTGTCGACCTCAAGCAGGTAATTGGCGCCGCGCGGCGCGCGCCCCTCGATCTGGTCGCGCGGCGTTGCGAGCAGGGCGGTGAAGCTGATCCCTTCGCCTTCGCCGCGCAGATAGTCGTAGCCCCACTTCCACTGGTAGCCCGTGACCTTGATGGTGATGTCGGGGTTGGTCGTGTCCTTCTGTGCGATCACCACCCGGGTCGCCGGCCAGGCGATGACCACGAGAATGACGAGCGGGATGACGGTCCACAGCACCTCGACGAGCGTGTTCTCGTGCCACTTCGCCGCCTTGTGATTCTTGTCCTTGCGGTGCGCGAACACCGAATAGAACATGAAGCCGAACACGCCCACGAAGATGACCGTCACGACGATCATGACGTACTCGTGCAGCGAATGAACGTCGGACGCGATGCGGGTCACGGCCGGCTGCAGGTTCCACTCCAGGCCCAGCGCAAGACCGGAGAACGCTGCCGCGAGGACACCGAGCGCCCACGCTGCGCATTGACGTGCCGAGCTTCTTCCCATCGCTATCCCTTCCGCATTCAGGTTTGCTGCCGCAGGACTGCTGCCCCACCGCCGCGGTGGGATGCCGATTTTTTGAAGCGCGCAAAGGTACCACAGTCAAGAGGCGCGCTCAACAAATTCAGACGATAAACGTTCTCGATTTGCCGACCATCAAGGCTGCAGAAATCAGTGCGGCGCGCGCCGCTCGAACCGCACGATCGAGCGGCCGTCGGCGGCGCGCGTCGGCGCCGGCTTCCAGGCATGGCCGTAGACGACTTCGTAGGTCACCGGCAGGCGGCCCTCGCGCAACCGCTGTCCGAGCGCCGCATCGAGCGTGGCACGAAAACCCCGCCCGGACAGTCCTCGCCGGCGAGCCGCCAGCGCGCAGGTCTGGCCGCTCGCCCTGAGGTCCGCAAGCAGCGCGGCGGAGTCCGCGTAAAGGAGCGTCAGCTGCTCCATGTCCATCACCGGAGCGGCGTATCCCGCCGTCCCCAGCATGTCGCCTACATCGTGCATATCGGCAAACGCATGCACGCGCGCCCCCCCGGCTGCGGCGCGCAGTTCGCGGAGCGTGTCCGGCCCCAGCGTGCTGAACATGAGCAGGCCGTCGACCGCCAGCACGCGGTGCCACTCACGCAGCACCGCGAGCGGATCGCGCGCCCAATGCAGCGCCATGTTCGAGACCGCAAGGTCGACCGACCCGTCGCGAAACGGCAGCCGCGCAAAATCGGCGCATACCGCGACGCCCCCCCGCCGCCTCGCGAGCCGCGCCAACAGTCCCCTCGGCGGCTGGGCCACGCGCAGCATCGGCAGCGCAAAATCGACCAGCAGCAGCTGCGCGGAGGGAAAACGCGCCTGCAGCGCAGGCGCCTCGCGGCCGGGGCCGCAGCCCAGGTCGAGGACTCGCCCGGGGGCGAGCTTCACGTAATTCAGGCGCTCGACCAGCCGCGCGCCGATCTCCGTTTCGAGCCGGCTCGCGGTGGCGTACGTCGTGGCGGCGCGCGAAAAGCGTCTCCGCGCCAAGGCAGGATCGATCACGCGTGCCAGTATAAGATGGCGCGATGCTCGGTCGAGCCGCGATGGCCGTCGGTCATTGGTTGTTCGGCGGCACGTGCTTTCTTTGCCGTGGCGCCGCGCGGGCAAGCCTGCTCTGCGACGGCTGCGCCGCGGATCTGCCGGAACTGACGGGACCCCGCTGCCCACGCTGCGCGCTCCCCGCACCCGAGGACGGGCCCTGCGGACGCTGCCTCGCCAACCCGCCGCAGTTCGACGGCACGGTGGCCGCGCTGGCTTACGCGTTTCCGGCGGACGTCCTCATCCATGCGTTGAAATTCCGGGGAGAACTGGCCCTCGCGGCGCTGCTCGCGGAACGCCTGGCCGAGCGGCTGGTCGCTCTGGCGCCGGGCGCCGAATGCCTCGTGCCCGTTCCGCTCGCGCCGGAGCGGTTGCGTGCGCGCGGCTACAACCAGTCGCTCGAGATTGCGCGCCATGTCAGCCGCGCCGCCAACGTCCCTCTCGCGGTCGAGCTTTGCCATCGCGTGCGCGATACGCCTGCGCAGACCGATCTCCCATGGGCGGAGCGCGCGCGCAACGTGCGCGGCGCTTTTGCCTCCCCGGGTTCGCTCGCGGGCGCCCGGGTTGCGGTGCTGGACGACGTCATGACGACCGGGGCCACGCTCGATGCCGTGGCTGCGGCGCTCAAGCAGGCCGGCGCTGCGAGCGTGGTCAACTGGATCGTGGCGCGGACCCTGCCGCCCGTCTGATGTTCGACATCGTTCTGTTCCGCCCGGAAATCCCGCCCAACGCGGGGAACGTCATCCGCCTCGGCGCAAATACGGGCGCGCGCGTGCACCTCGTCGGCCCGCTCGGCTTTTCGCTGAGCGACCGCCGCCTGCGGCGGGCCGGCCTCGACTACCACGCACTCGCGGAAGTCCACGTGCACCGGGACTGGACGGATTGCTGCACCGCACTGGGCGAGCGCCGACGCTTCGCCTTCACGACGCGCGGCACGCGCCATCATACGGCGCCCGACTACGCGCGCGACGATGTGCTGGTCTTCGGCTCGGAATCCGCCGGGCTGCCTGAGACCGTGCTCGAGCAATTCCCGGCGTCGGCGCGGCTGCGCCTGCCGATGCGCGCCGGCAACCGCAGCCTCAACCTGGCCAACGTCGTCGCCGTCGTGGTCTATGAAGCCTGGCGCCAGCTCGGCTTCCCGGAGAGCGGCTGAGTGGAATTCAGGCCTCTTCCCTTGGATCGCGCGCCAGCAGCTTTGCGACCGCCTGCAGCGGGGTCATGCCGCCGTCGAGCACCGCGCTGACCGCCTCGCAGACGGGCATTTCGACGCCCCGCTGCCCGGCAAGCCGGGCGACCTCGCGCGCTGATCGCACGCCTTCGGCCACGTGGCCGAGCTTGGCAAGGATGTCCTCGAGCGAACGGCCGCGCGCGAGCTCCAATCCGACGCTGCGGTTGCGCGAAAGATCGCCGGTCGCCGTCAGGATCAGGTCGCCGGCCCCGGCCAGCCCCATCATGGTCTCGGCGTTTCCACCGAGCGCGACGCCAAGGCGGGTGATCTCGGCGAGCCCCCGCGTGATGAGCGCGGCGCGCGCGTTCTGGCCGAGGCCGAGGCCGTCGGAGATCCCCGCGGCGATCGCCATCACGTTCTTCACTGCACCGCCCAGCTCGACGCCCACGAGATCGGTGCTGTAGTAGACGCGCATCCGGTCGCCGTGGAGCTGCTCCGCGGTCGATCGGGCGAACACGGCGTCGCGCGCCGCGAGCGTGAGCGCGCAAGGAAGGCCNNGGCCGCACGCTTCCAGGATCTGGTGCGGCAGCAGACCGGTGCCTTGCTCGAATCCCTTGCAGAGCCAGATGATCGGCGTTCGGTTCCCCTTCAGGCGCGCGCAAAGATCGCGCAGTCCCGCTACGGGCGTCGCGGCGATCAGCAGTTGCGCATCGGCAAGGCTCGAGGGGAGGTCGGCGGCGACGGCGAGCGTCTCCGGCAACTGGACGCCGGGCAGATACTTCGCATTGCAGCGTGCCGCGGCAATCGCCTCCGCCTGCCCAGGGTCGCGCGCCCACAGCGTGACGCGATGACGGTTGGCGAGCACCGCGGCGAGCGCCGTTCCCCAGGCGCCCGCCCCCAGCACGACGAGCTGCCCGGCGCGCCGCGCCACGGTCGGGCCCTACCCGCCCCAGACCTGGGCGGTGCGCACGTAGCCGCCTGCGCCATCGGCATGGCGCACGCGAAGCCATCCGCCCGGCGCGATCTCCACCAGCTCGAGCACCACGCCGCCGGCCGCAGCGTAGGCAATGGCCGCCCCATCCTCGGGCTTGACGCGCACTTCCGCGGATGGGGCCGTGACCATCACCATGCGCCGGTCGCCGAGGAATTTGCGCTCCACCCAGGCCAGCGCACCGGTGTGATCGCGCACCTTGACCCACGCATCCAGATTGACGATGACTTCCAGCGGATAATGCTTCGAGACCACCACCAGCGGTCGCGCCTCGCGCGACGGCGCGTCGTAGAGCACCGCCGCGTTGTCCTGTACCGCGCGGTAGTCGGCGGCCTGCGCCGCAGCGCTCCACACCAAGGCGGCGGCGAGCAGGGCAACGGGGCGCACGCGGCGCAGCTCCGCGGGACTAATTCGCGATTTGCGGTTGCTCTGCGGCAGCGCTCTCCTGGCGCTGCGCATAGAGCGACTCGAAGGAAACCGGCGCGAGCAGCACCGGCGGAAATCCGCCGCGCGTCACGAGATCCGAGATCGCCTCGCGCACATACGGATAAAGGATGTTCGGGCAGGCGATGCCGAGCAGCGGGTCGAGATCCGCCGCGGGCACGCCACGGACCGTAAAGATGCCGGCCTGGGCCGCCTCGGCGAGGAAGAGCGTCTTCTCGCCGGCGCGCGCCGTGACGGTCACCGTCACGACGGCCTCGTACATGCCTTCGCTGAGCTGTCGGGACTCGTTGTGGATCTGTACCTCGAGCTGCGGCTGCGACGACTCGAGGAACACCTGTGGGGCATTGGGCAACTCCAGGGAGAGGTCCTTGACGTAGACCTTTTCGATCTGGAATGTCGGCTGCTGAGGCTGCTCTGGAGTGCTCACGGGATTCCTTTGAGTGAAATTTCGGTTCAGGCGGCGGCCGTGTCGGTCGCCGCAGCGAGCAGGCGATCGAGTTCGCCGGCCGCGTCGAGCTCGTGCAGATCATCGCATCCCCCGACGTGGCGCTCGCCGATCCAGATCTGCGGCACCGAGCGCCGGCCGCTGCGCTCGATCATTTCCCGCCGGCGCGCCGGATCCAGATCGACGCGCACCCGCTCGAGGTCGCGCACGCCCTTGCGGGCAAGCAGGCGCTCGGCGCCCTGGCAGTAGGGGCACGTGGCCGTGCTGTACATCAACACGCGGGCCATTCGAGGAAGCTCCTATTTCTCGACGGGCAGACCAGCCTGCTGCCAGGCGGCGAGACCGCCGGCGAGGTTGTGCACGTTGGCGAATCCGTTGTTGCGCAGGATGCCGACCGCGTTGGTCGAGCGGTTGCCGCTCTCGCAGGTGAGGATGACGGGGCGCGACTTGAACTTCGCCAGCTCGCCGACCCGGCGCTCGAGCTCCGCGAGCGGCATGCTGCGCGCCCCGAGAATATGCCCCTTGGCGTATTCCGCGGCGTCGCGCACGTCGATCACCAGGGCGTCTTCCCGATTGATCATGTGGGTCGCCTGCAGCGTGTTCACCCAGGGACCGCCGGCGCCTCGGCGCACCAGTGGCCAGATCAGCATCGCCCCGGAGACGAACGCGACGGCGATCAGGAACAGGTTGTTCTTGACGAACTCCATTACGCGCCCCGCTCGCCGCAGAAGACGTCGCGCATCATCGCGATCAGCTGCAGGGTCCGCGCGTCGCCGACCCGGTAGAAAACGCGATTCGCCGCCTTGCGCGCCTGCAACACCTCCTTGTCCCTGAGGATGCCGAGGTGCTGGGAGACATTGGACTGGGACGTGCCGACCGCCGCGACGATGTCCTGCACGCTCACCTCCTCCGCACCGATGACGCACAGGATGCGCAGGCGCAGCGGGTGCGCCATCGCCTTCAGCGCGCGCGCCGCCTGCTCGACGTGCTCCTGGGTCTCGATCAGGTCGATCTGGTCCCGCTTCATTAGACAATTATAATTCACGCCATGTACNNCCGCCGGCGCTCGAGCCCTCGGATCCTCGGCATGCGGCCGAAGACCCGCGCTACGCCGGCCTGGGTTCGGCAGAGCTTCCGCTCACGGAGTGCCTCAAGGACACCGTGGCGCGGGTCTTGCCGTACTGGAACGGCACCATTGCGCCGGCCGTGCGCGCCGGGCGGCAGGTGCTCGTCGC
>DKBI01000069.1 GCA_002451175.1 Betaproteobacteria bacterium UBA6904 | reverse complement strand
TTGTGCTCGATCACCACCACCGTATTGCCGGCGTCGCGCAATTCGTGCAGCACGCCCAGCAGCAGCTGGATGTCGTGGAAATGCAGCCCGGTCGTGGGCTCGTCGAGGATGTAGAGCGTCCGGCCCCGCTCGCGCCGCGACAGCTCGAGCGACAGCTTCACGCGCTGCGCCTCGCCGCCCGAGAGGGTGGGAGCCGACTGCCCAAGCTGCAGGTAGCCGAGGCCGACCCGTACCAGCGTGTCGAGCTTGCGCGCGACGGCCGGCACCGAAGCGAACACTGCAGCCGCCTGATCGACGCGCAACTGCAGCGTGTCGTGGACCGTATGCCCCTTGAACTTGATCTCGAGCGTCTCGCGGTTGTAGCGCCGGCCGTGGCAGACGTCGCAGGCGACGTAGAAATCCGGCAGGAAGTGCATCTCGACCTTGGTCACGCCGTCGCCCTGGCATGCCTCGCAGCGCCCCCCCTTGACGTTGAACGAGAAGCGGCCGGCATCGTAGCCGCGCGCCCTCGCCTCGGGCACGCCGGCGAAGAGCTCGCGGATCGGCGCGAACACGCCGGTGTAGGTGGCGGGGTTGGAGCGTGGCGTGCGGCCGATCGGGCTCTGATCGACGTTGACGATCTTGTCGAAGTGCTCGAGACCGCTGATCGAGTCGTACGCTGCCGGGTCGGCCGTGCTGCCGTACAGATGGCGCGCCACGGCCGCGTACAGGGTGTCGTTCACGAGCGTGGATTTGCCCGACCCGGAAACGCCGGTGATGCAGACGAGCAGTCCGACCGGCAGCGCGAGGTCGATTCCCCGCAGATTGTTGGCGCGCGCGCCACGCAGTGCGAGGCGTCGCGCATCGGGTTTGCGGCGACGGCGCGGGACGGCGATCGACTGGGCGCCGCTCAGGTAGCGGCCGGTCAGCGACCGGGGCGAGGCGACGATGGCCTCGGGCGGGCCTTCGGCGACCACGCGACCGCCAGCCTCGCCCGCGCCGGGGCCCATGTCGACGACGTGATCCGCGGCACGGATCGCCTCCTCGTCGTGCTCCACGACGATCACCGTGTTGCCGAGATCGCGCAGGCGCTTCAGCATCGCGAGCAGGCGCGCGTTGTCGCGCTGGTGAAGGCCGATCGACGGTTCGTCCAGGACGTACATCACGCCCGTCAGACCGGAGCCGATCTGGCTGGCGAGCCGGATGCGCTGCGCTTCCCCGCCGGACAGCGTCTGCGCAGAGCGCTCCAGGGTCAGATAGCCGAGTCCGACGTCGACGAGAAACTCGATGCGGCTCGCGATCTCGCGGACGATGCGCGCCGCGACCTGCGCCCGCGCGCCCTCGAGCTCCAGCCCGCGAAAGAACGCCAGCGACTCGTTCAAGCCGAGCCCGGCGATCTCGTGCAGGGGACGGCCCGCGACGCGCACGTGGCGTGCCTCGCGGCGCAGCCGCGCGCCGCCGCATTCGGGGCAGGCTTGCGTGTTCCGGTACTTCATCAGCTCTTCACGCACGACGGCCGAATCGGTGTCGCGAAACCGCCGTTCCAGGTTCGGAATGACACCCTCGAAGGCATGCGTTCGCACCTGCGGGCGGCCGCGTGCGCCCGGATACTGAAATGCGATCTCTTCGGCGCCCGAACCGTAAAGCACGCAGTGCTGCGCCTCGTCCTGGAGCGCCTCCCACGGCTGCTCGATGTCGAAACCCGCGTGGCGCGCGATGGACTGCAGCATNNTCGCACTTCGGGCAGGCGCCGGCGGGATTGTTGAAGGAGAACAGGCGCGGCTCGAGCTCCGCCAACGCGTAGCCGCACTGCGGACAGGCGAAGCGCGCCGAAAACAGGTGCTCGCGGCCGCCGTCGACCTCGACGGCAACGGCCCGTCCATCGGCGTGCCGGAGCGCGGTTTCGAACGATTCCGCGAGGCGCTGCGCGGCGTCAGGGCGGATCCGCAGCCGATCGACGACCACTTCCACCGTGTGTTTCGCATTCTTGTGCAGCCGCGGCGCCGTGCCGAGCTCGACCACCTTGCCGTCGACACGCACGCGCGTGAACCCTTGCGCGCGCAGCTCGTCCAGCAGCTCCGTCTGCTCGCCGCGGCGCGCCGCGACGACCGGTGCGAGCACCATGAGGCGCGTGTCCTGCGGCAGGGCGAGTACGTGATCGACCATTTGCGCGACCGACTGCGCCTGCAGCGGCAGCGCGTGGTCCGGGCAGAACGGCTCTCCGGCCCGCGCGTACAGCAGCCTGAGGTAATCGTGGATCTCCGTCACGGTGCCCACGGTCGAGCGCGGGTTATGGCTCGAGGCTTTCTGCTCGATCGCGATGGCGGGCGAAAGCCCCTCGATCAGATCGACATCGGGTTTCTCCATCCGCTCGAGGAATTGCCGCGCGTAGGTCGACAGGGACTCCACGTAGCGGCGCTGCCCCTCCGCGTACAGCGTGTCGAAGGCGAGCGAACTCTTCCCGGAGCCGGACGGGCCCGTGATGACCACGAGCTGGCGGCGCGGCAGGTCGAGGTTCACGTCCTTCAGGTTGTGCGTGCGAGCGCCGCGGATGCGAATGAGGTCCAAGATCGATCGGGACGGAAAGCAAACTTGCTAATATAGACGCTTTCCGTCGCAGTGCTCCGCCCCCGATGCAGCCTGATCCGATGACCCGCGCCGAAATTCGCGCCGGCGCGAGCCTCGCCGGCATCTTCGGCTTGCGCATGCTCGGGCTGTTTCTCATCCTCCCTGTGTTCGCGGTGCACGCCCCGCGGCTCGCGGGCGGGGACAACGTGACGCTGGTCGGGCTCGCCCTGGGGGCGTATGGCCTGACCCAGGCCGTCCTGCAGATCCCGTTCGGCATGGCGTCGGATCGCTGGGGACGCAAACCGCTGATCGTCGCCGGTCTGCTGATCTTCGCGGCGGGCAGTTTCCTCGCCGGGTTTGCGCAGGACATCTGGACCGCAATCGCGGGCCGCTGCCTGCAGGGTGCCGGCGCGATCTCGTCGGTGGTCGTCGCGCTGGCCGCAGACCTTACGCGGGAGGGGCATCGCACCAAGGTGATGGCGATGATCGGCGCAACCATCGGCCTCGCGTTCGCGCTTTCGCTGGTCGCGGCGCCTGCGCTGTACCGCATGATCGGCATGGGCGGGCTCTTCGTCCTGACCGGCCTGCTGTCGCTGGCCGCCATCTGGGTCGTGCTGGCCGTCGTTCCGGACGCGCCTTTTCAGGCGCATGCCGGGCCGCGCGCGGTCGGGCTGGCGATCGCGCTGCACCCGGAGCTGCTGCGACTCAATCTCGGCATCTTCGTGCTCCACGCGGTGCAAATGGCCATGTTCGTGGTCGTGCCGACCATGCTGGTGGCCGCCGGCCTGGCCATTGACGCGCATTGGAAGTTCTATCTGCCGGTCGTGCTGGCTTCCTTCGCGCTGATGGCCCCGGCCGTATTCCTGGCGGACCGCCGTGGATACACCAAGCCGATCATGCTGGGCTCGATCGCGCTGCTCGCCTGCGCCGAGGCGGCGCTCGCGGTATCAGGCGCTGGATTGCTCTCGCTGGGCCTCCTCGTGCTGGGATTCTTTGCCGCGTTCAATGTGCTCGAGGCGATCATTCCCTCGCTCGTGACGCGGGTCGCCCCGGAGCGCGGGCGCGGCGCTGCCATTGGCGTGTACAACACGACCCAGACGCTGGGACTGTTTGCGGGCGGTCTCCTGGGGGGATGGGTGGCAAGCCGCTGGGAGGCTCGGGGCGTGTTCTTCGTGTGCGCCGCGCTTGCGCTGCTGTGGTTCATGCTGGCGTCGCGCATGCGCCCGGTCGCCGCGAAAGCAGTCAACGAATCGGCACCTCTGGCGTTTGGCGATCATCGACGGTCTTGAATTCAAAGGGAGGGGCACATGGCATCGGTCAACAAGGTGATTCTCATCGGCAATCTCGGCGCGGACCCCGAGACTCGGTATCAGCCCGGCGGCGACGCGATCACGAACATCCGGCTGGCGACCACGGAGAAATGGAAGGACAAGGCGTCCGGCGAAATGAAGGAGGCCACGGAGTGGCACCGCGTGGCGTTTTTCGGCCGACTGGCGGAAATTGCGGGTGAGTATCTGAAGAAGGGATCGCAGGTCTATATCGAGGGGCGCATTCGCACCCGCAAGTACCAGGACAAGGATGGCAACGACCGGTACAGCACGGAGATCGTTGGCGACCGGATGCAGATGCTCGGCTCGAGGGCCGGCGGAGGGGAACCGCGCGAGATGGCCGAGCCGAAGGCCGAAGCGAAGCCGGCAGCGGCGAAGAAGCCGGCCGGGAAGTTCGACGACCTCGAGGACGACATTCCGTTCTAGCCGCCCGTGTCGCCGGCCTTGAAACGACGGAATTCGCCCCAAAATCAGCAACCTAACGGGCGCGTTGCGCTATACTGCCGCGCTCGAATGGCTTGATCCAGGAAAGCGCGCGCCATGCCGATTTACGAATATCGCTGCTCGGATTGCGGATACCAGAACGAGTACCTGCAAAAGGCGAGCGACCCGCGGCTGCAGGTCTGCCCGTCCTGCGGGAAGGAAACGTTCTCGAAGCTGCTCAGTGCGGCCGGCTTCCAGCTCAAAGGTTCAGGCTGGTATGCGACCGACTTCAAAGGGGCGGGGGCGAAGCCCGCGGCCAAGAAGGAGGCGGACGCGGCGCCCGCGCCTGCCTGCGGCCAGGGTGCCTGCGCCGCGTGCGCTGATCCGGCATCGAACTGAACCGTTGCCAAGACCGCGCCCGGCGTGCATAGCGCGCCGGGCTTTTTTTTCCCCACTCCCGTGCGCGTAAAGAAGTACCTCATTACCGGCCTGCTCATCTGGATCCCGCTCGTCATCACGATCTGGGTGCTGAAGCTCGTCGTCGACACGCTCGACAAGAGCCTGCTGCTCATGCCGCCCGCGCTGCGCACCGAGGCCTGGCTCGGCATTCACGTGCCCGGGCTTGGCGTGCTCCTCACGCTGCTCATCGTGTTTGCCTCGGGCGTGCTCGCGGCCAACTTCATCGGCGAGCGGCTGGTGCGCATCTGGCACGACCTGATGCACCGCATTCCCTTCGTGTCGTCGATCTATTCGAGCGTCAAGCAGGTGTCGGACACGCTGTTCTCGGGGAGCGGGCAGGCGTTCCGCAAGGCCATCCTCGTGCAATGGCCGCACAAGGGCACGTGGACGATCGGGTTTCTCACGGGAGCCCCTGGCGGAGAGGTCGCCGCGCGGCTGCCCGGCGAGCACCTGTCGGTGTACGTCCCGACCACGCCGAACCCGACCGGGGGCTACTTCGTGATCGTGCCGCGCGCGGACACCATCGAGCTGGAGATGACGGTCGATCAGGCGCTGACGTACGTGATTTCGATGGGCGCCGTCCCGCCCCCCACGAACGGCCGAAGCGGAAAGATCTAGAGGCATGCGAACTCACTATTGCGGAAATCTCGGCGCGGAAGCGGTGGGCGAGAGCGTCACGCTCTGCGGATGGGCGCACCGGCGCCGCGACCATGGCGGCGTGATCTTCATCGACTTGCGCGACCGGGAGGGCCTGGCGCAGGTCGTGTTCGATCCGGACCGCGAGGCCGCGTTCCGGATCGCCGATCGCGCGCGCAACGAGTACGTCCTGCGCGTGACGGGCGTCGTGCGCCGGCGGCCCGAGGGCACCGTCAACCCCGGGCTGCAGTCCGGCGAAATCGAGGTCTTGGCGCACGAGGTCGAGGTGCTGAACGCGTCGGTTCCGCCCCCGTTTCAGCTCGACGAGGAGAACCTCTCCGAAAACGTCCGGCTGCAGTACCGGGTGCTCGACCTGCGGCGTGAGCCCATGCAGCGCAATCTGCGCCTGCGCTACCGCGTCACCATGGCGATGCGCGAGTACCTGGATCGTCATGGGTTCATCGACATCGAGACGCCGATGCTGACGCGCTCGACGCCGGAAGGCGCGCGCGACTATCTCGTGCCGAGCCGCGTGCATCCCGGGGAGTTCTATGCGCTGCCGCAGTCGCCGCAGNNTGTTTCCGCGACGAGGACCTGCGCGCGGACCGGCAGCCGGAGTTCACGCAGCTCGACGTCGAAACGTCGTTCCTGACCGAGCGCGCGATCCAGGATTTGATGGAGGATCTCGTGCGCACGGTGTTCCAGCAGGCGCTGGGAGTGGCGCTGCCTGCCCCGTTTCCGCGCATGGCCTATGCCGAGGCGCTGGAGCGCTACGGCTCCGACAAGCCCGACCTGCGCGTTTCGCTCGAGCTGACGGAGCTGACGGACCTGGTGCGCGAAGTCGACTTCAAGGTGTTCCGGGCCGCGGCGGACCTGCCGGACGGGCGGGTCGCGGCGCTGCGCGTTCCGCGCGCCGACCTGACGCGCAAGGAAATCGACGACTACGCGCAGTTCGTGACGATCTACGGAGCGAAGGGACTCGCATACATCAAGGTGAATGACGTGGCGCGGATTCCGGACGGGCTGCAGTCGCCCATCGTCAAGTTCCTGCCGGCTGACGTGCTGGCGAGGATTCTGCAGCGCATTGGCGCGGAAAATGGCGACGTGATCTTCTTCGGCGCGGATCGGCGCAGCGTCGTCAACGACGCGCTCGGCGCGCTGCGCACCCGGATCGGGCACGGCAAGGGCTATGCGACGCCAGGCTGGCGGCCGCTGTGGGTCGTCGATTTCCCCATGTTCGAGTGGGACGCGGAGAACAAGCGCTGGGGGGCGATGCACCATCCCTTCACCAGCCCCAAGGACGGGCACGAGGACCTGCTGACGACCGATCCGGCGAAGGCGCTGGCCAAGGGCTACGACGTCGTCCTGAACGGCTGGGAAATCGGCGGTGGATCGGTCCGGATCCATCGCGCGGACGTTCAGGAGAAGGTGTTCCGGGCGCTCGGCATCTCGGCTGAAGAGGCGCGTGCCAAGTTCGGGTTCCTGTTGGACAACCTGCAGTACGGCGCGCCGCCGCATGGCGGCATCGCGTTCGGCCTCGACCGAATCGTCGCCATGATGGCCGGTGCCGACTCGATTCGCGACGTCATTGCTTTTCCCAAGACCCAGCGCGCCCAGTGCCTGCTCACGCAGGCGCCCAGTCCGGTGGACGAGCGGCAGCTGCGGGAACTCGGGTTGCGATTGCGGGAGAAGCCCGCCGCGTGACCCGTCTCATCGCGTGGGTGCTCGCGCTGGCGCTGGCGTCCGGCGCGGCCGCATTCACGGCGATTGGCGAGGTCGCGCTGGCCGCCTTGCCGCTGGAGGCGCGTGCAACGGTGACGCTGATCCGCGCGGGCGGGCCGTATCCTTACGCGAAGGACGGGAGCGTATTCGGCAACCGGGAGCGCATTCTGCCGATCCGACCTCGCGGGCATTACCGGGAATACACGGTGCCGACTCCCGGCGCTCGCGATCGCGGCGCCCGGCGAATCATCGCCGGACGCGAGCGCGAACTGTTCTACACCGACGACCACTACGCGACGTTTCGACGCATCCGGGAATGAGCCAGCTCTTCACTCAGGCGACGCCGTCGGGCGTCTACCGCGCCGGCCGCGCGCAGGAAATCCTGGACGCCGCGCAGGCGCGCGGCCTGTACGTCGCGCACGTCGCGTTCGCGCCGGGGACGACCAAGACGGTGCTGCTCCAGCGACTGGCCGCGGCGCTGGGGTTTCCGCAGTGGTTTGGCGGGAACTGGGATGCCCTTGAGGACTGCCTGAAGGACTTGAGCTGGCTGCCCGCGCCGGGCTGGTTGGTGGTCCTCGAAGGGTGCGCGTCGCTTCGGCGCAAGGACTTGTCCGTGCTGACGGATATCCTCGCGGAAAGCGCGCAGCACTGGAGCGAGCGCGACCGGCGGTTCTACGCCGTTCTCGTGCCGGGGCCTTCGTCGCTCCCGGACATCGGCGAGGCGCGAGGCTCGTGACGCCCAAGATACCGATTTCGGTTCTGGTGGTCGTCCATACCGTCGACTTGGACGTTCTGCTGATCGAACGCGCCGCCCGGCCCGGCTATTGGCAATCGGTCACCGGCTCCCTGGACTGGCTGGATGAACCGCTCGAGTCCGCCGCGCGGCGCGAAGTGCGTGAGGAGACCGGCCTCGAGGCGCCCGCCGCCGGGCTGCAGGACTGGAATGTCGTCTACACCTTCGAGATCTATCCCGAGTGGCGACACCGCTTTCTGCCCGGGACCACCCACAATACCGAGCATGTATTTGGCCTGGAGTTGCCAAGCGTGCGGCCCGTCGTACTCGCGCCGGCGGAGCACAGGGACAGCATCTGGCTGCCCTGGCGCGAGGCGGCGGCGAAATGTTTTTCCTGGACCAACCGCGATGCCATCCGCATGTTGCCCGTGCGCCGGGGCGACAGGCCGGCGTGCGCCGCGGCGTAGTCCTGCGCCGGCGGGTCCGCCCGCGTTTGCGCTAAATTTCCAGCCGTGACCACCACATTGCGCGTCGCGACGCTGAACGTGCACAAGGGACTGTCGCAGTTCAACCGCCGCATGGTCATTCACGAGCTGCGCGAGGGCCTGCGCGCGCTCGACCCGGATCTCGTATTCCTCCAGGAAGTGCAGGGGCACCATCGGCATCACGAGCGCCGCTTCGCCACCTGGCCGCTGGCGCCGCAACACGAATATCTCGCCGGCGACGAGTGGCGCCACGCCTATGGGCGCAACGCGGTCTACGACCACGGCCACCATGGCAACGCCATCCTCTCGCGATTTCCCATCGTTTCCGTGGAGAACGAGGATGTTTCCGATCACCGCTTCGAGCGGCGCGGGCTGCTGCATTGCGTGGTGGAGATCCCGGGCTGGCGGCGCAATCTGCACTGCGTGTGCGTTCACCTGTCGCTTCACGAACGCGGGCGCCGGCGGCAGCTCGACGCGATCGCGGCGCGCCTCGAGGAGATGTCCGCGCGCGGCATGCCCCTTGTCGTGGCCGGCGATTTCAACGACTGGCGCCATCGCGCGACATCGATCCTGGAAGGGCGCCTGGGGATGAGCGAGGTGTCGGTCGCCAGCGGAGGCCGCGCCGCGCGGACGTTTCCCAGCGTGCTGCCGCTGCTCAGGCTGGACCGCATCTACGTCAAGGGCTTCAAGGTGCTCGCCGCCCGCGTGCATCGCGGCGCGCCGTGGTCCCTGCTTTCCGATCACCTCGCCATCAGCGCCGAGCTGCAACGTGTCTGAATACGTCGCCGGCAATCGCCTCACGCTGCTGCGCAATGGCGAGCAGTATTTTCCCGCACTCGTGGAGGCGATCGATGCCGCGACGCGCGAGATCCACCTCGAGACCTACATCTTTGCCGACGACGAGACGGGCAGCCTGATCGCCGATGCGCTGGTGCGCGCGGCGATGCGCGGCGTAGCCGTGCGCGTGCTCCTCGACGGGTTTGGCGCCCGCGACTTCGCGCCCCGCTTCCGGCAGCTGCTCCAGGAGAGCGGCGCGCAGGTGCTGGTCTTCCGTCCGGCGATCAGTCCGTGGACGCTGAGCCGGCGCCGGCTGCGGCGACTGCACCGCAAGATTGCCTGCATGGATGGCGCCGTGGCATTCGTCGGCGGCATCAACGTCATCGACGACTACGACACGCCCAATCAGACCCCGCCGCGCTACGACTACGCGGTCCGCATCGAGGGACCGCTCGTCGAGCGCGTGCAGGAGGCTGCGGAGAGGCTCTGGGCGCTCACGGCCTGGGCGAATCTGCGCAAGCGATGGGGCGGTCTCGGCACGGCCAGGAGTCACGCCGGCGGCCGGCGCGCGAACCGGCGCACGTTCCCGGAGAATCAGCGCGCGGCGCTGCGGCTGCGAGACAACGTGCGGCATCGGCGCGACATCGAGGAGGCGTACCTGTCGCTGATTGCCGCGGCGCGCCGCGAAATCGTGATTGCCAACTCGTATTTCTTCCCGGGGCGGCGCTTTCGCCGCGCCCTGACGGCAGCGGCGGCGCGCGGCGTGCGCGTCGTTCTCCTGCTCCAGGGGCGGGTGGAGTACGTCCTGCTGCATTACGCCTCGCGTGCGCTGTACGGATCGCTCCTCGATGCCGGCGTCGAGATTCACGAGTACCACCGCAGCTTCCTGCATGCCAAGGTGGCGGTCTTCGACCGCCGCTACGCCAGCGTAGGCTCCTCGAACATCGACCCGTTCAGCCTGCTGCTGGCGCGGGAAGCGAACGTGTTCGTCGACGACACGCGCTTTGCCGGTGATCTCCACGCGAGCTTGTGCGAGGCCATGGATGCAGGCGCGCAGCGGGTTCCTCCGCGCCAATGGAAGCAGAAACCGCTATGGCTGCGGATGCGCATCTGGCTGGCCTATGCGATCGCCCGCCTGTTCATCGCCCTGGCGGGCGTGGAGCGCTATCACTGATTCGCGCTACGCCACGATGCGCAGGCGGTCCCCCTCGAGCGCCGGCACGATCGGGTGGGCGTCGAAGCGGCACGCAAACTCGACTTCGTGCGCGAGCCCTCGCCGGGACATCAGGCGACCGACGCGGCACTCGAGCAGGGCCTGCGGGACGCGCGCTTCCCGATAGAGGCTCGCGGCGCAGCGGGCCGCGTCCGACAGGTCCGCGTCCGCGCCGAGCAGCCGCACCAGGCAATCGACAAGATAGCCGGCGCCGTAGAAATCCTCGAGATTGAAGTTGGCGCCGGAACCGGCGCAGACGACCAGCAACGCAGCCTCTGCATGCTGCGACACCAGGTGCTCAGCAATCCGCTGCGTATTGAGCAGGGAACCGCAATAGACGCGGGCGGCGTGCGCACTCTGCCGGATCGCAACGGTGCCGTTGGTCGTCGAATAAATCACGCGCTTGCCCGCCACGCCGTGGCGCACGAGTGCCAGGGGCGTCGGCTGCACGAACCCCGGCAACGTCTCGGCATAGAGCTCCCCCGAAAGCAGATAGCTGTCCTGAGGCAGGCCTGCCGCAGCGGCACGTGCCGCGGACTCGTCCAAGACGGGCAGGATTTCCCTGGCGCCCTCGGCAAGCGCAGCGACCATCGTCGTCGTGGCAAACAGAATATCCAGCACCACCACCACCTTCCCGGCCACGCGCGCCGGGTCGAGCTCCTCCTTCCGGGTCAGGACATGGATCCGGTGGTTCAGCTCGATGCGGGCGCTCATGTCTTGGGCCGCCGGCGAAAGAGCCCCCAACCTTCCATGGTCATCACTTTCTCGCCGTTCTGATTCAGGGCCTCGGACAGCGAGCGGACCAATCCGATGTCGGGCCGGCTGGCGGAGGGCCGAACCTCGAGGATCGTGCGCCGATAGGTGATGGTGTCGCCGGGCCGCACCGGCCCGAGCCAGCGGATGTTGTCCACCCCGGGGGACCCTGCGCTGGCGGCGCGGCCGATGAAACGCTCCACCATGAGCCGCATCCCGACGGCACACGTATGCCAGCCGCTGGCGATCAGGCCGCCGTAATAGGTCTGGCGCGCGCCCTCGGGATCGATGTGGAAGGGCTGCGGGTCGTATTCGCGTCCGAAGGCGATGATCTGCGCCTCGGTGAACGTATGCTGGCCGAGTTCGATGACCTCGCCAGGCGCGAAATCCTCCCAATACAGGAGGCCCGACTCCGGCGTGGTCATGGCTCGCGCGCCGCATCCGGCTGCGCGCGCCGCGCGAAGAGCTGCCATCCTTCCATGGCGAGCACCTGCTCGCCCGCGCTGTTGATTCCGTCCCAGAGAAACTTGGTCAGACCCAGTTCCGGGCGGCTCGACGACGCGCGCGACTCGAGCACGCGGGCACGAAACTCGATCTCATCTCCCGGTCTGACCGGCTTGAGCCACTTCAGGCTGTCGAGCCCGGGGGACCCAAGACAAGCCGCGCGGGTCAGGTAGGCATCGCACATGCCTCGCATCGCAATCACGCAGGTATGCCAGCCGCTGGCGATCAGACCGTTGAACAGCGTGTCCGATGCCTTTTGGGCGTCCACATGGAACCGCTGAGGATCGTACTGGCGCGCGAATCCGACGATTTCCTCCTCGGAGAAACGGTGGCGGCCCATCGACCGCACTTGACCGACGGCGAAGTCTTCCCAGAAATAGTCGAAGGATTCCATGCGGGTCAGAAGTCGATCCGGTCGCGGATGGCGTTGATGCCGGCGAGCGCGCAGGTGTCGTCGGCGTCGCCACCCGGGGCCCCCGATACCCCGATCGCGCCGAGCAGGGAGCCTTGCGCCTCGATGATCAGGCCGCCGCCCAGCGCGACGACCCGTGGTAGCTGCCGAATCCCGCTTTGCGGCTGGCCGGGCTGGCTGAGCCGCGCGAGCTCGGTCGTGTTGGTGCGAAAGCTCACGGCCGTCCAGGCCTTGCCGGCGGCGGTGCGCGGCGTGTGGGGCCCTGCGTAGCGGTCGCGCAGCAGGACCTGTACCGTTCCGCCGCGGTCGACGACCGCGACGGCAACCTGCCAACCGGAATCCCGGCAGGTCTGCAATGCGGCCTGCGCGGCCACCATCGCGGTTTCCATCGTCAAGACGCGAAATGTGATCGTAGCGTCCTGCGCCATCGCGAACGGCGCGTACGCCACAAGGGCACCAACCAGGGTGGACCGGAACGAGCGCTTCATGGGGGCTCCTGTGAAATGGGCAAACCGCGACCCGCGCCGCCCGAGCTGGCGCGCATCGCCAACGGATTTCAAATCCTAACGATTAGAATCATCGCATGAGCATCAGCCCGTCCGCACTTTCGACCAGCAGCATCATCGCCGACATGGACCGGCAGTTGACGGGTTGGGATGATCCGGTCGGCAGGCTTCGGCGTGCCTTGGAGCGCAACGAACTCGTCGTCTATGGCCAGCCGGTCGTTGCTCTGCACGGGCAGGAGGCGTCCACGTTCGCGGAGGTACTCGTGCGGCTGCGGGAAGAGGAGCGCGCGCTGCTGCCGCCCGGGGATTTCCTGCCGGTGTTCGAGCATTACCAGATGATGCAGGAGCTCGACGCGTGGGTGGCGCGCTGCGCGATCCGGCACTTGGCGCAGGGGCTTCGGGTGCCGAGCCTGAGCATCAACGTGTCGGAACAGACCCTCGACGACGGGCGCTTTGCCGGCTACATCGCGGGCGAGCTTCGCGACGCCGGGATTCCGTCCCGGGCGTTGATTTTCGAGGTGGACGAGAATGACGCGCTCGCAAGACCGATGGCCGCATCCCGATTTGCGCACGCGCTGAAGGAGATTGGTTGCCGGATCCTCCTCGACGGGTTCGGGCGGCGCGCGGTTTCCTTTGCCCCGTTGACGGCGCTGCGCGTCGACTACGTCAAAGTGGACGGCGTGATCGTGCGCAAGTTGGGCGGCAGCGAATTGGCGCGCTCCAAGCTGAATGCGATCGTCACCGTCGGCAACGCGACCGGCGTCGCCGTGATCGGGGAGAGCGTCGAATCGCCCGAGCCGCTGGCGCAACTCAAGGCGGCCGGCGTAGGATTCGCGCAAGGCTTGGGGCTGCATGCGCCAGCGCCCTTGGAGACGCTCGCCGGGTAGAGTTTTCGTTTTCCGTTCGGGATGCCGTTGGCTGAATTGCGCCGCGAATGCGGATCGGTCGCGCCGTTGCTAGCGCGCCCTGCCAAGCGTCCCTAAGGCGGGTCATCCCGGGCGATCCGGGGCCGCCCAGGATCCACGCCACGCGCCGCAAGCCGACCTGGCGGGCGGGGACCCAAGCGCGATCGCCGGAAATGGTTGACGCGATGCAGAAAAACTCCCTATAATTCCGCCTCTTTTTTAGCGCCAGGGCGGCTACGCCAATACGAGCGTGGTCGCCCGGTTCGTTTCTGGATTCGGAAAAACATGCCTACCGTCAATCAGTTAGTCCGCCACGGGCGGTCTGCCAAGCGGCCCAAGTCGAAGGTTCCCGCGCTCGCCGGTTCGCCTCAGAAGCGCGGCGTCTGTACGCGCGTGTACACGACGACGCCCAAGAAGCCGAATTCGGCTCTGCGAAAGGTCGCGAAAGTCCGTCTCACGAACGGTTACGAGGTCATCGGCTACATCGGCGGCGAAGGCCACNNCGCGGCGGCCGCGTCAAGGACCTTCCCGGGGTGCGCTATCACATCGTGCGCGGCTCGCTCGACACGCAGGGCGTCAAGGACCGGAAGCAGTCCCGTTCGAAGTACGGCGCCAAGATGCCGAAGCTGGCCTGAGCGGAGGAAATCGACCATGCCACGTCGCCGCGAAGTCCCGAAACGCATTGTCCTGCCGGATCCCAAGTTCGCCAACCAGGACGTCGCCAAGTTCATCAACGTGCTGATGACGCGCGGCAAGAAGGCGGTCGCCGAGCGCATCGTCTACGGCGCCTTCGACATGATCAAGTCCAAGTCGGGGAAGGATCCCGTCGAAGTGTTCACGCAGGCGGTGCAGAACGTGAAGCCCGTGGTCGAGGTCAAGAGCCGCCGCGTCGGCGGGGCGAACTACCAGGTTCCCGTTGAAGTGCGGCCGGTGCGCCGCGCGGCGCTGTCGATGCGCTGGCTGCGCGAGGCGGCGCAGAAACGCGGCGAGAAATCGATGCGCGCCCGGCTTGCGGGCGAGCTCGCGGAGGCCGCAGAGGGGCGCGGCGGCGCGATGAAGAAGCGCGAGGAAGTGCACCGCATGGC
>DKBI01000041.1 GCA_002451175.1 Betaproteobacteria bacterium UBA6904 | reverse complement strand
GAGCGGCGCGTCCCCGTAGCGGCTATCGGCGAGCGTCGCGCGGATCGCGGCGCGCCACTCGGGTGCGAGGACGCCCTCGGCCTCGGCGCGTCCGTTCAGCAACGCCCGCGGCCAGTCGCCGAAGGCGGACGGGTCGAAGCCACGGGCCTGCACGCGCGCGGCAAAGCCGCGCTCGCCCGAGAGCGCGACGCGGCCGTCGCCGCGCAATTCACCGCCCGCCACCGTGGCCTTGAGCTGCTTCACCGAGAGCGTGTCGTCCGCCAGCGCGAGCTCGGCGGACACCGCAACGCGCTCGTCGCGCAGCGCGAGCGTCACGCGCTGCGTATCCGCGGTCCCTTCGGCATGCAGTGCGCCCGCAAGGCGCGTCGCGCGGACGCTCGAATGCACGGCGTGCAGATCGAGCGCCTCGACCTTCAGATCGACGCGCGCTGCGCCCTGCGCGAAGCCGCCATCTCCCTGCGCGCGGCCTGCCGCGCCGAGATCCGCGCGCAACGCCGCGAACGTCACGTCTGCGCCGCGGATCGCCACGCCCGTCTGCAGCGAAACGAGCGGCAAGCGGTTGGCCGAGAGGGGTCCCGCTGCAGCGTTTCGCGCGGCCGCGGTTCCCTGGAACCCGTCCTTGCCTCCCCCAGCGAGCCGGACCTCCACCTGCAGATCCGTGCGCGGCGCGCCCGGCGCGAGCGCCGCGGCGTCGACGCCGCGCCAGCGGGTCTCGCCACGGGCGAGCCAGTCCGGCGCGAAGAGCGCCAGCTGCGCGGCGGCATCGCCCTGCGCACCGGCGGCCGTCAGGCGCGCCTCGACGGCAAGCGCCTGCAGGCTGCCGTCGAGTTTGGCGTCCACGGTGGCTGGCGCACCGCGGTACGATCCGGCAAAACGCAGGGTCCCCGAGATCGCAAACGGCGGCGCGGCGCCCACCCGGATCTCCGCGCCCACGTCGCCCCAGGGGGTTCGCGCCTTCTGCACGACGACGCGATGCGCGCGCGGCCCTCCGGCGTAGGCGCCCTGCAGCGGCGCAACCGTCACCGACGCGTCGCCCGATCGCCAGACCAGCCGCTCGATCTCCATTTGCCCGATCGCCACCGGCAGCGGCAAGGCCAGCGACTGCGGCGCGCGCGGCGCGTCGTCAGAGGACGGCGTGGTGCGCACCTCCACGCTGCGCGCCGCCAGCGACCCGAACGCGATCGTGCCTTGCAGCACGCGCGGCCACGCGACGACGACATGCAGGTCGTCGATTGCCGCGCTGAGTTCCGGATCCACATAGGACACGCGGCGGACGGTGATCGGCCCGAGCAGCGAGCCCTGCGCTTGCTCGATGCGCAGCCGGCCGCTGGCCGCCGCTTCCAGGCGCGCGACCGCCCACTGCAGCGCGTCGCTGGAGGTGCCCAGCCAGATCNNAACGAGAAGTGCACGCGCCAGTGCCGCTTGGCCTCGCCATAGGCCACGTCGAAGCGGAAAGGGCCGAGCGGCGTGCGCGCACGCAGGCCGGCGCCGATGCCGGTTGCGGGCTTCCACGACCCCAGGTGGTCCACGGCGTTGCCGGAATCGACGAACGCCGCAACGCCGAGGCTGTCGGTCAGCCACTGCGTCAGCTCGACGCTCGCCAGCGCAAGGTAGCGGCCGCCGAGCGTCGCCGCGCCCTTCTGCACGCCGAGCGAATCCAGATCGTAGCCGCGCACCGTGCTGCTGCCGCCCGTGCGAAACAGGAGCACCTGCGGGATNNCCCCGCCTCGAGTTGCACGCTCGTGCCGCGCGTCGGCGACACCAGGTCGTCGGTATCGCGCCAGGCGTGCCCTGCGTACAGCAGCGTGGCGTACACCGACTCCGACAGAACGTTGTCGGCGCGCTGGCGCGACTGCACGTGCAGCACGCCCATCAGCGGCTGGCGCCGCTCCTCGATCGCCACGCGCCGCCAGTTGAGGAACAGGTCCTCGGTATCCAGGTTCTCGATTTGCGTGGCCTGCAGGCGCACGCCGGCCTGGTCCGCCCAGCCGTCGCGGCCCTCCGGAAAATCGATCGTCGCCTCCGCCAACTGCTGGCGCTTCTGCACATCCGCCCGCAAGGCCAGGCGCCAGGCGCGCTCGAGGAAATTGTGGTGCTGGAACGACGCCGTGCCCCCGACGCCGAAGTCGGTCGTGAAGCGCAGCGTGGCATCGACGCGCTTCGCCGGCGCTTCGTCCACGGAAATGCGCAGGGGCACGGCGCCCCCGCTCACCTGGCCGGGTTCGGCGTCCACATAGGCGTTGGCGAAATATCGAACCGCCGCCAGCCGGCGCTGGAAGCGCTCGACGATTTCGCGGTCGAACACGGTGTCGTTGGCGAAGGTCCAGAGGTTGCGCACGCGCGCCGCGTCGTACCTCGACAGACCGAAGACCTGCAGCGCGCCGAAGCGGATCACGGGCCCGCTGTCGAGGGTGACCTGCAGGTTGGCGCTGCCGCGCTCGGGGTCGATCGTCGCCTCGCTGCCGGCAATCCGCGCCAGCAGGTAGCGCTGCCGCGCGATGCGCTCGACCGCGCTCGCCTTCGCCTGCGTCCACGCCGCCTGCGTGAATACCGCGCCGACGGGGAGCGCCCAGGCGGCCCGCGTCTCCGCCACGGCGAGCGCGTCGCGCGCCTCGCCCGCGGCGATCGGTCCGCTGAAGCGCAGGTCGACCGCCGTCACGCGAACCGGCTCGCCCGGCTCGACGGTCAGGCGCACGACGCGTTCCGCATCGCGCGCCGCGATGCGCGACTCGATGCGCGGGCGGAAGTACCCCTGCGCCTCGAGGATCGCCGCGGCCTCGCCGCGCGCCTCCTCGACCAGCCGGCCGAGCAGCGCCTCGGTCATCGTGTCGTAGCCCTGCCAGCGCACCAGGCCGAGTTCCGCCCGCAGGGCGGCGTCGAACGGCGCCGGGGCGACGATCTCGACCCGGTAGGCTACCGTGCCCTCGGGCATCTCCGCGCCGCGCGCCGAGAACGCCGCGAGGCCGAGCGCCGCGACGCAGATCGCGCCCGGGAGGCGTCGCGCACCGGAAATCGTCATCCTGGTCATTTCATCATCGGACCCGCAAAACCGCTTGATGGTTCGCAAAGCTTTCGCGCGCCGCACCGCGAACCGGGGCCGCATTATGACGCTATCATCGGATCCACGCCGGCGCGCCGGCGGACGCCCGACCTGAACGACACGCGAATGAACGAGCCCTCGAAATCGATCCTCAGCCGCGCACAAGCGTGGCTCTGGCGCGCGCCCGCGGAGGGCGCGTCGGCCTGGAGGATTGCGCTCGTCACGCTGGCGCGGCTGCTCTTCGTCCTCGCCCGCGATCTCGCGGAGGGTCAGCTGATGCTGCGCGCGACGAGCCTCGTGTACACGACGCTGCTGTCGCTCGTGCCGCTGCTCGCGCTCAGCTTCTCGGTGCTGAAGGCCTTCGGGGTGCAGAATCAGGTGGCGCCGCTGCTGCTCGCGTTTCTCGCGCCGCTCGGCGAGCAGAGCACGCTCATCACCGACCGCATCATCGAGTTCATCGGGCGGCTGGACGTGCGCGTGCTCGGCTCGATCGGGCTGGCGCTGCTGCTCTANNCGCAGCGCTTCAGCGGCTACCTCAGCGCGCTGCTCGCGGGCCCGGTGCTGATCTTCGCCGTCGTCGGCGCCAGCCGCGCGCTGAGCAAGGCCGCCGCGGCACAGCATCTGCTGGGGGCCACGCCCTCGGCCGTGCTGGCGCACGCGCTGGGCGTGCTGCTGCCCGTGGCGGGCGTCATCGCGATCTTCACGTCGGCCTATTTCCTGGTGCCCAACACGCGCGTGCGCTTCGGCTCGGCGCTCGCCGGGGGCGTGGTGGCCGGGGGGCTCTGGCACGCCGTGTCCTGGGGCTTCGCCTCGTTCGCCGGCGGATCCACGGAATACGCGGCGATCTACTCCAGCCTCGCGATCCTGATCCTGTTCCTGATCTGGCTCTACATCAACTGGCTGGTGCTGCTGCTGGGCGCCAGCATCGCGTTCTACTGGCAGCACCCGGAGTATCTCGTCGCGCTGCCGGGCGAGCCGCGCCTCAGCAATCGCATGCGCGAGCGCGTCGCGCTGCTGGTGGTGCTGCTGATCGCGAAAGCCCATTTCGACGGCGCGAAACCCTGGACGCGCCTCGCGCTCGGCGCGCGCATCGGCGTGCCGATGCATGCGATCGATTTCGTCGTCCTGGCGCTGCGCGGCGCGGGGCTGCTCGCGACGACGGGCGGGCGCGCGGCACCCTGCCTGCCGGCGCGCGACCTGTCGCGCATCACGCTGCAGGAGGTGATCGACACCGTGCGCGCGGCCGGCGAAGACCAGTTCCTCAGCCCCGCCGCGGTGCCCGTGCCCTTGGCCATCGATTCGTTGCTCGTGCGCATGGACCAGGCGCGCGCGGACACGCTGGCGCAGCTCACGTTGCGGGAACTCATCGCAGAAACCCCGGTCGAATCTGCAGGGAGCTCTTCGGATTCACCGCGCGACTCGCGCTAGCGAGGCGCGCGTAACCGCGTGCCGTTGACGGTGGTCAACGCGCCGGCGCGCGGCACCCCTAGACTGTTTTTCGAGTTGCGAGTCCGACAAGGAGCAGCCATGCCAACGACGCGTAAGACCCAGGGCACTACGGCTCGCCGGCGAAAGACGGCGCGCAAGACCGGGACGATGCAGCAGGCCGGCGCCGTCCTGCGGCGTGCCGGCCGCGAGGCCAAGCGGGCGGCATCCGACGTTCGCGCGAGCGCCGAAGCGCAGCGCGCCATGACGCGCGCGCGAAGCGCCGTGGACGCGCTCGGCAAGGCCGCCGCCGCGACCGGCGCCCTGATCCAGGCGGCGTGGCGCGCGGGCGGAGGCCGCGCGCGGCGCTTCACCGCGTCGAGCGAAGTGCGCGCGCTGCAGAGCGGTGCGCGACGCGCGGTGCGCCATGCGACTGCGGCGGCGCGAGCCGCCGGCGTCGCGGTGGAGCAGCGCGGCGAGCGGGCATGGAACGAGGCGGTGTCGGGGAGCCGGAAAGTGATCACCAGGGCGCGCAGGACCGCTGCGCGCGCGCGTCGCCGCCTGACACGTCGTTAGCTCGACGCGCCGCGCGGCGCGGCATCGCGCGCCCGGCCGGCCGCCGTTTCCGTGGCAGACTACGCGCGCGGGCACGATCGCGTCGGCATTCATGGCAGGAACCCAATGTGGCCCTATGAGCACGCTCATTCCTAACGCGCTGGACCGCATGCCCGAGATCGCGGCATGGCTGCGCGCGAGCCGCGCCGCCGTGTTCCTCGACTACGACGGCACGCTGACGCCGATCGTGGACCGGCCCGAGGAGGCGCGCATGGACGACGCGATGCGCGCACTGGTCGCGCGCCTGGCCGCGCTCTGCCCGGTCGCGATCGTCAGCGGCCGCGACCTGGCGGACGTGCGGGCGCGGGTCGCGCTGGACGTGTTCTACGCGGGCAGTCACGGCTTCGACATCGCCGGGCCCGGGGGCCTGCGGCACGCGCACGCGGCAGCGGACGCGGCCGCGCCGGAGCTCGACGCCGCCGAGCGCGAGCTGCGCGAGGCGCTGGGCAGGATCGGCGGCGCGAGCGTCGAGCGCAAGCGCTTCTCGATCGCGGCGCATTACCGCCTCGTGCGCAAGATGGAGGTGCCGGCGGTGGAGCGCGCGGTGAACGCCGTGCGCATGCGGCACGCCCGCCTGCGCCGCGGCCGCGGCAAGAAGGTCATCGAATTGCTGCCGGATCTCGACTGGGACAAGGGGGCCGCCGTGCTGTGGCTGCTGAACGCGCTCGATCTCGACGATCCGGACGTCCTGCCGATCTACGTCGGCGACGACCTCACGGACGAGCGCGCGTTTCGCGCCCTCGCCCAGCGCGGCCTGGGCATCGTGGTGCGCGACAAGCCGCGCCCGACGCTTGCGCGCTACCGGCTGCGCGACACGGTCGAGGTGCGCGGATTCCTCGCCACGCTCGCCGGGCTGCTCGCGCAGGCCGGCCGCGCTCGCCCGGGACAGGCGGCGCCATGAGCGGGCCGATCAGCGCGGTCTGGCCGGGCAAACCGTACCCGCGCGGCGCGAACTGGGACGGCGCGGGCGTCAACTTCGCGCTGTTCTCGGAGCACGCGACGAAGGTGGAGCTGTGCGTGTTCGATTCGGCGGGCCGGCGCGAGCTGCA
>DKBI01000317.1 GCA_002451175.1 Betaproteobacteria bacterium UBA6904 | reverse complement strand
GCGCCGCGAGGGCTACGAGCTGGCGGTGTCGCGGCCGCGGGTCGTCACGCGGATGGTGGACGGCGAGCTGCACGAGCCGTACGAAATGCTCACCGTCGACGTCGAGGAGGCGCACCAGGGCGCGGTGATGGAAGAACTGGGCCGCCGGCGCGGCGAGCTGCGCGACATGCAGCCCGACGGCAAGGGCCGCGTGCGGCTNNACCGGCCTGGCCGCGCACGTCTTCGACGATTACTCGCCGTGGAAGGGCGAGATCGGCGAGCGGCGCAACGGCGTGCTCGTTTCGCAGGACGACGGCGTCGCCGTCGCCTATGCGCTGTGGAAGCTGCAGGAGCGCGGCCGCATGTTCGTCAGCCCCGGGGAACCGGTGTACGAGGGCATGATCATCGGCATCCACACGCGCGACAACGACCTCACGGTCAATCCGATCCGCACCAAGCAGCTCACCAACGTCCGCGCCTCGGGCAAGGACGAGGCGATCGACCTCACGCCGCCGATCCAGCTGACGCTCGAATACGCCGTCGAATTCATCGCCGACGACGAGCTGGTGGAGATCACGCCGAAATCGATCCGGCTGCGCAAGCGTTTCCTGAAGGAGCACGAGCGCCGGCGCGCCGAGCGCGAGGCGGCGTAGGCGCCGCGCCCCGCGCGGCAAGTTGCGAATTCGTTGTCCCGGTCCCCTTCGCCGGCGCCGCGCGGCGTGATCCAATGACGCGCTGGTTCAGCCCTCGCGGAGGCCCGCCGTGAAAACCCGAATCACCGAACTCTTCGGCATCGAGCACCCGATCATCCAAGGCGGCATGCACTACGTCGGCTACGCGGAGCTCGCCGCCGCGGTGTCCAACGCGGGCGGGCTCGGCATCATCACGGCGCTCACGCAGCGCAGCCCCGAGCGGCTGGCGGCGGAGATCCGCCGTTGCCGCGAGATGACCGGCAAGCCGTTCGGCGTGAACCTCACGTTCCTGCCCGTGATCCAGCAGCCCGACTACCCGGGGTACGTCCGCGCCATCATCGAGGGCGGGGTGAAGATCGTCGAGACCGCGGGCAACAACCCGCAGAAATGGCTGCCGGCCCTGCGCGAGGCGGGCATCAAGGTCATCCACAAGTGCACGTCCGTGCGCCACTCGCTGAAGGCCGAGGCCATCGGCTGCGACGCGGTGAGCGTGGANNGAGGAACTCAAGATCCCGTTCGTCGCCTCCGGCGGGATGGCCGACGGCCGCTCGCTGGTCGCCGCCCTCGCGCTCGGCGCGGACGGCATGAACATGGGCACGCGCTTCATCGCCACCCGCGAGGCGCCGGTGCACGAGAACGTGAAGCGCGCGATCGTCGCCGCGTCCGAGCTGGACACGCGGCTCGTCATGCGCCCCCTGCGCAACACCGAGCGCGTGCTGAAGAACGCCGCCGTCGACCGCCTGCTGGACAAGGAGCGCGCGCTGGGCGCGAATCTCAAGTTCGAAGACATCCTCGAGCAGGTCGCCGGCGTGTACCCCAAAGTCATGCAGGAGGGCGCGGTCGACGCGGGCGCATGGTCCTGCGGCATGGTCGCCGGGCTGATCCACGACATTCCGAGCGTGCAGGCGCTGATCGACCGCATCATGGGCGAGGCGCACGCCATCATCGGCCAGCGGCTCGCGGGCAGCCTCGCCGCCTGAAGCGGCGCCCTAGCGCAGCACGGCGGGCATCGTCTTCACGAGCGCGTGTTTCTTCGCGCAGGCCGCTCCGACGAGCGCAAAGCCCGCGAGGCGGCCTGCAGCGTCCTCGAACAGCCCCTCGACACCGGCGGGGTCTTGCGCGAGGCGCCATGCGCCGGGGATCGCCGCCGGCGGGCAGACGACCGCAGGGCTCGCCGGCGTTTTCACCACCACGGGCATGGCCGGATAGGCCACCGGCGTAGGCTGGCCGGCGAGCGTCTTCGCCAGCGCGCGCGCCGCCTGCATGAGCGGCAGCACGTAGGGCAGCACGTGCCCTTCGACTTCTGCACAGTCGCCCAGCGCGTACACACCCGACGCGCTCGTCTGCAACAACCGATCGGTGACGATGCCGCGCGCCACCTCGAGGCCGGCGCGCTGCGCCAGCGCGACGCGCGGGCGCAGGCCGATGGCCGACAGCACGACATCGGCTTCCAGTTCCGTCCCGTCCGCGAGCGCGCAACGCAGTCCCGAGGGCGCGCGATTCACCGCCGCGACGGTCGTCCCGAGGTGCCATTGCACGCCGATCGCCGCGAGCGCCGCACGCATGTGCTCGCCCGCCGGCGTCGGCAGCAGGCGGCCCAGGGGTTGCGGCGCAGGATCCACGACCCGCACCTGAAATCCCTTCGCTGCCAGGTCGTTCGCAAACTCGCAGCCGATCAGCCCGGCGCCGAGAATCACGACGCGCGTGCGGCCCTCCAGCGCAGCGCGGAAGCGCGCGTAGTCCGCGAGATCGTTGACGCGCAGCACCTCGGCTGCCGCATCGCCGGCCAGCGGCACCGCAATCGGGTCCGCCCCCAGCGCGAGTACGAGCCTGTCGTAGCGGAGCGTCCCGGCGCCGAAGTGCAGCGTCCGGCGGTCGGTGTCCAGCACCTCGATCTCGCGGCCAGCGAGGATGGTCGCGCGCAGCTGGTCGGCCATCTGCGCAGCGCTCGTTCCCGCAAGTTGCTCGGGCGTCTTGCCCGCCGCGAGCGCATTCGAGAGCATCGGCTTCGAATAGAAGCTGGCTTCGTCGCGGCTGACGATGACGAGCGGCGCAGCCGGCTCGAGCTTGCGGAACTCGCGCGCTACCGTGTAGCCCGCGAGCCCGCTGCCGAGGATGACGATCGGCTCCACGTCGTCAGGCCGCGACGACTTCGGCCATCTCGAAGTCGGCCTTCGCCACGCCGCAGTCAGGGCACGCCCAATCGGCCGGGATGTCCTGCCAGCGCGTGCCCGCCGCGATGCCGTCCTCGGGCAGCCCCTTCGCTTCGTCGTAGACGAAACCGCATACCACGCATTGCCAGACTTTCATGTCGTTCTCCTGGTTGTCGATCACGATTCAGGCCCGAGCCTTGGCGAGGGCCGCCCTGTATTGGTTGGCGTGGCGCTCTTCCACCTTCGCCAGCGCGGCGAACCGCTTGGCCGCCTTTTCCAGCGTGCGCCTGAAGGACTCGGCGTGCTCTTTCGACTCGGCGATCTGCTCGTCGAATTCCTTCACGGCAGCGGCGTTGCCCTCTTCCTGCGCGAGGTGGCGGAACTTCGGATACATCTCGGTGTACTCGTAGGTCTCGCCCTCGATGGCGATCTCCAGGGCTCTCGCCGGCGTCAGCCGGCTCTTCGGATACAGCAGGTCGAGGTGGCCGAAGGCGTGCTGCACTTCCTGGTCGGCGGTCTCCTCGAAGATGCGCGCCGTCTCGGCGTCGCCCAGCTCGCGGGCGAGCTTTGCGAAGTAGCGGTACTTGATGTGCGCCATGCTTTCGCCGGCGAACGCCGCTTCGAGGTTCTGGATCGTGACGGATTCGGGTTTCATGTTGCGCTCCTGTGAGGTGGTCAAGTGACGGAGCGCATTGTGGGCGGGCAGCGTTATCGAGTCTAACGAGTAATTTCTCTGGTTATAATCGGTTTTGTCGATATGCCAGCCCTACCGTCCCTTCGCCAGCTGCAGTACCTCGTCGCGCTCGACGCGCAGCGCAACTTCACGCGCGCCGCGGCGGCCTGCTTCGTCACCCAGTCCACGCTGTCCGCGGGCCTGAAGGAACTCGAGGCGACGCTCGGCGCGAACCTCGTCGAGCGCGACCGCCAGCGCGTCGTCATCACGCCGCTGGGCGCGGAGGTCGTGGCGCGCGCGCGTCAGCTCCTCGCGCAGGCCGAGGATCTCGCCGAGCTCGCCGCGGGAGCCGCCGAGCCGATGCGCGGCCCCCTGCGCCTGGGCGTGATTCCCACGATCGCGCCGTTCCTGCTGCCGCGCGTGCTGCCCGGGCTGCGCGCGATCTATCCGCAGCTGCAGCTCCTGCTGCGCGAAGACCTGACCGCGAACCTGCTCGCCCGCCTGCTATCGGCGCAGCTCGATTTCGCGCTGATCGCCTTGCCCTACGCGACGGGCGATCTCGTCGTGCGGCCGCTCTTCGACGACGAGTTCTGGCTCGCAGGGCCGGCCGGCGAGCCCCTGCTCAGGCACAAGCGCATCACGGTCACCGGCGAGATCAGCGAGCGGCTGCTGCTCCTCGAGGAGGGCCACTGCCTGCGCGAGCACTCGCTCGCCGCGTGCGCGCGCGACGCGAAAGCCAATCCGTCCGGGATCGAAGCCACGAGCCTGCTGACGCTCGTGCAGATGGTGGAGTCGGGGCTGGGCCTCGCCCTGGTCCCCGAAATCGCGCTCAAGGCCGGCCTGCTCGATCGCAGCACGCTCGTTGCGCGCCCGCTCGCGCCGCCCNNAGGGCGAGAAACGTCGCCGAGATCGGCTGCGTGAAGAACACGCTCGCGTCGCCCTGGCTGATGGAGAGCGCGCGGCGGAACTGCGTTTCCGCGAGCGGCCCGAGGATCAATCCGATCACCGCGGGCGCCACGGGCATTCCCCAGCGGCGCATCGCGAAGCCGAGCAAGCCGAAGACGTAGAGCGTGAGCAGGTCGACCCACGACTGGTGCAGGCTGTAGGCACCGAGCGTCGCGAACACCAGAATGCCCGCATAGAGCAGATCGCGCGGCACCTGCAGCACCTTCACCCAGATGCCGATCAGCGGCAGGTTGAGGATCAGCAGGATCACGTTGCCGACGTAGAGGCTCGCGATCAGGCCCCAGACGAGCTGCGCCTGGCTCTGAAAAAGCAGCGGCCCCGGCTGGATGCCGTAGTTCTGGAACGCGCCGAGCAGGATCGCGGCGGTCGCCGAGGTCGGAATGCCCAGCGTCAGCAGCGGCACGAGCGTGCCGGTCGCCGCCGCGTTGTTCGCCGCCTCGGGTCCCGCGACGCCCTCGATGGCGCCGTGGCCGAATTCTTCCGGACGCCGCGCGAGTTTCTTCTCGGTCGCGTACGACAGGAAGGTCGGAATCTCCGCGCCGCCCGCAGGAATCGAGCCGAACGGAAAGCCCAGCGCCGTGCCGCGCAGCCACGCCGGCCAGGAACGGCGCCAGTCGTCGCGCGACATCATCAGCGATCCGGAGATGCGCTCGAGCTGTTCGGTGACCCGGC
>DKBI01000319.1 GCA_002451175.1 Betaproteobacteria bacterium UBA6904 | reverse complement strand
GTACAGGACGTGCTTGCGCGCCTTCGGATCGTACTTCTTGATCTCGAGCTTGTCCGGGGTCGTGCGCTTGTTCTTGGTCGTCGTGTAGAAGTGGCCGGTGCCGGCCGTCGATTCCAGTTTGATCTTTTCGCGCATGGCGGCCTCCTAGGCGGCTTTTCGCTTGGCTTCGATCTCGGCCAGAACGGCCTCCAGGCCGATCTTGTCGATGCGGCGCAGGCCCGCCGTGGACACGCGCAGCCGCACGAAGCGGTTCTCCGTCTCGAGCCAGAAGCGGCGGTAATGCAGATTCGGCTGGTAGCGGCGCTTGGTCCGGTTATTGGCGTGCGAAACGTGATTTCCGTTCAACGGCTTCTTGCCGGTGACCTGGCAGATTCGGGACATGAGGAACTCCAGAACTGGCGAAAAGTCGCGAATTATAACGAAAAAACCCCTNNGCGAAGGACAGGCATTGAGTCCCGGCGACGACGAAGTGGTCGAGCACCTTGATGTCCACCAAGTCAAGCGCTTCCTTGAGCTGGCCCGTCAGGAGTTCGTCCGCCCGGCTCGGCTGGGCGACGCCCGATGGATGATTATGCGCAAAGATGACGGCCGCGGCGTTCGCCGCCAGCGCCGCCTTGACGATTTCCCTCGGGTAGACGCTGGTCTGAGTGAGCGTGCCGTGGAACATTTCGTCGCACCGGATCACCCGATGCTGCGCGTCGACGAACAGCACCAGAAACACCTCCTGTTCCCGGGCGGCGAGCGTCAGTCGCAGGAAGTCGCGCACCGCCGCCGGCGAGGTCAGGGCAGGCCGTGTGCCCAATTGTTCGCGCAGGCTGCGCCGCGCGATTTCCATCGCCGCCGCGAGCTGCGCGGCCTTTGCCTGTCCGAGTCCCTTGACGCCCTTTGCCATGGTGCCCGAGGCGAGCAGGCCCGCGAGTCCTCCGGATCGCGAAAGCAGCTCGCGCCCGAGGTCCACGGCGCTCCGGCCCCGCGAGCCCGTGCGCAACAGAATGGCCAGCAACTCGGCGTCGCTCAGTGCGGCCGGCCCGAAGGACCGCAGGCGCTCGCGCGGCCTTTCCGCCGCCGGCCAGTCCGCAATGGCCATGTCCCTCCCGAATCCCCTAGAATCGTCACTCGAATAACGCGCGTGATCACTGTCCGATGACTCTCGAGGGCAAGCGCATCCTGCTCGGCCTCACGGGTGGCGTTGCGGCCTACAAGTCCGCCGAGCTGGCGCGCGCGCTGGTCAAGGCGGGCTGCGACGTCCGCGCCGTGCTGACGGAGTCGGCCACGCGCTTCGTCGGCGCGGCCACGCTGCAGGCGCTGACCGGCCAGACGGCCTGGCTCGATCTCTGGGATCCGCGCGTCGCCAACCAGATGGCGCACATCGAGCTGTCGCGCGACCGCGATCTGATCGTGATCGCCCCGGCGAGCGCCGATTTCCTGGCGAAGGTCGCCAACGGACTGGCCGACGACCTGCTGTCCACGCTGGTCCTCGCGCGGCGTTGCCCGCTGCTCGTTGCGCCGGCCATGAACGTCGAGATGTGGAGCAACCCCGCGACGCGGCGCAATCTGCTGACCCTGCAGGATGACGGCGTGTCGATCGCGGGGCCGGCAAGCGGCGACCAGGCCTGCGGCGAGAGCGGCTTGGGCCGCATGCGCGAGCCGGCGGAGCTTCTCGACGACATCGAAGCGTTTTTTCAACCCAAGTTGCTGGCGGGCAAGCGCGTGCTGGTGACCGCGGGACCGACCGAGGAGCCGATCGATCCGGTGCGCGTGATCACCAACGCGAGCTCCGGCAAGATGGGGTTTGCCGTGGCGCGGGCGGCGCGCGAGGCGGGCGCGGAGGTGACGCTGGTGACCGGGCCGGTGTCGCTGGCGGCGCCGCAAGGCGCTACGCGCATCGACGTCCGCACCGCGGCGGAGATGTTCGACGCGGTCAAGGCCGCCGTCGCGGGCTGCGACGTGTTCGTTGCCGTGGCGGCGGTGTCGGACTACCGCGTCGCGCATCCCGCGGCACAGAAGGTCAAGCGGGGCGCCCACCGGACCTGGCGGCTCGATCTCGTGGAGAACCCGGACATCCTGGCGTGGGTCGCCAAGCGCCCGCGTGCGCCGTTCTGCGTGGGCTTCGCGGCGGAAAGCGAAAAGCTCGGCGAGCATGCGCGGGCGAAGCGCCGGCGCAAGGGGATTCCACTGCTGGCGGCGAATCTTGCGCAGGAAGCGCTCGGCGCGGACGACAACGCCCTGACGCTGTTCGACGACCGCGGCGAGCATCCGCTTGGCCGCGGGCCGAAGATCGAGCAGGCGCGCAAACTGATTGCGCACGTCGCCGCGCTGATGGCCGCCCAAGGGCGCAGGCGCTGATGCGTCTCGACGTGAAGGTGCTGGACGAGCGGATCCGTGCGCAGTTGCCGCATTACGCGACTTCGGGTGCGGCCGGCCTCGACCTGCGCGCGTGCATCGCCGAGCCGCTGCGGCTGCGCCCGGGCGAGTCGCAGCTGGTGTCGGCCGGCATCGCCATCCACCTGGGCAATCCGGGATACGCCGCCATGATCCTGCCGCGCTCCGGCCTGGGCGCGAAGCACGGCATCGTCCTCGGCAATCTGGTGGGGCTGATCGACTCCGACTATCAGGGAACGGTCATGGTTTCGGTCTGGAACCGCGGCGCCGCCGAATTCACGATCCAGCCGCTCGAGCGGATTGCGCAGCTCGTGGTCGTGCCCGTGCAGCAGGTCGAGTTCAACGTCGTGGAGGACTTCGACGCCTCGCACCGGGGCGCTGCCGGTTTTGGCAGCACGGGGCGCTGAAACGAAAAGCCCCGCCGCGGCGGGGCTCTTCGAGCGTCTCGGCGCGCGCTAGCTGAGCGTGTCCTGCCAGATGTTCACCGCCCACGCCCACGCGTAGGCGCCTTCCAGCGCATTGCGCGCTGCGGAGACGCCGCCCGAACCCGGGACCGTCGTCAGCGTCTTCTGCTCCGCGTTCCAGGTGTGGACCGATGCGACGTGAACCGCTTCGTCGTCCGACACGTAGCTGTAGCAGGTATTGACGATCTTCGGTTCCGGATTCGGCGTCTGGCCGTTGATCATTGCGACGACCGCCGATGCGCAGAGCTTGGCCTGCTGATTCGCCATGCTGCCGGACTTGGGCATGCCGGGCGCCGACAGCGTCGCGTCGCCGAGAACGTGCACGTTCTGCACCGCGGTCGACTCGCAGGTCAGCCAGTTCACGCCGCACCAGCGGTTGTTTGCCGTGATCAGGCCGGCCTTCACCGCGATGTCCCCTGCGCGCTGCGGCGGCACGACGTTGAGCACGTCGCCCTTGACGTCCTCCACCTCGAGTTTCACCGTGCCCGACTTCGCATCCACGCCGACCGCCTTGGCGTTCCCGCGGAACTCGATCATCCCGGGATACAGCTCGGCCCACGCCTTCTTGAACAGCGGGCCCTTCGAGGTCACGTCCGGATTGGCGTCGAGGATCAAGACCTTCGAGCGCGGCTTCGCCTTCTTGAAATAGCTGGCGACCTGGCTGGCGCGCTCGTACGGTCCGGGCGGGCAGCGATACGGCGCCAGCGGCACCGACAGGACGAACACGCCGCCGTCCTTCATCTGCTCGAGCTGCTTGCGCAGCGCGATGGTCTGCGCGCCAGCCTTCCAGGCGTGGGTCACGCGCCGCGCCTTCATCGCGTCCTCGAAGCCGGCGATGTCGCCGTACAGGAAATCGATGCCGGGCGCGACGATCAGGCGGTCGTAGCGGAGGTCGCCGCCGCGCTCGAGTTTCACCACGCGCTTCGCCGCGTCGATCGCCGTTGCCTCGTCGAAGACCACCTGCACGCCGTGCTGGCGCAACCCGTCGTAGCTGTGGCGGATGTCCTCCATGGACTTCGAGCCGCCCAGCACGAGATTGGACAGCGGGCAGGACGTGAAGATGTTCGCGCGCTCGACCATCACGACTTCGATGGCCGGGTCCCACAGGCGGATGTATTTCGCGGCCGTCGCGCCGCCGAAGCCGCCGCCAACGACGACCACGCGCGCCTTGGTCTTCATCGGGGTTGCGCAGCCGGCCGCGGCGAGCGCCGCGGCAGCACCGGAAAGCTTGAGGAAATCGCGCCGATCCCAAGGTCTGGTCATGACGCCCCCTATTTCTTCTGTGCCGAGAAATAATCGGCGATGAGTTGGATCTGCGCGTCGCTGTAGCCCTTGGCGATCTGGTGCATCACCGTCGCCGGCTTGGCGCCGGAGCGGAATTCACCGAGCTTGCGCACGAGATCCTGCTTGGGCATGCCGGCGAGCGGCTCATAGCCCACCGCGCCGCGGCCGTCGGTACCGTGGCACATGGCGCAGGACGCGGCCAGATCGCGGCCGGACGACTGCGCCTGCGCGGCAAATGGCAACGCGGCGAGCGCCGCGGCAACAACGAGAGCAATTCGCATCTGGGTCCCTCCGTTTGGACGCGCAGCAGTTTCCGACGCCGTGAAGAGAACTGTCAAGACGCGCCGCGAACACGCGGTGCCGCGTGCCTGGGCTCTGCGCAAGCCCTCAGGTGACGGGCGCAGCGCTGCGGGCGGGCGCGGCGGGGGCGTTCTCGTCGAAGCGCAGGACGATGTGCTCCTTGTCCTCGACGTCGATCGTCACCCGGCCGCCATGCTGCAGCTTGCCGAACAGCAGCTCGTCGGCCAGCGCCCGGCGGACCGTGTCCTGGATGAGCCGCGCCATCGGGCGCGCGCCCATGAGCGGATCGAACCCCTTGGCGGCGAGGTGCTCCTTGAGCGCCGGCGTGAAATGCGCCTCGACCTTCTTCTCCGCCAGCTGCTCCTCGAGCTGCATGAGGAACTTGTCGACCACGCGCAGGATGATGTCGTGGTCGAGAGCGCGGAACGAGATCGTCGCATCCAGCCGGTTCCGGAATTCGGGCGTGAACAGGCGCTTGATGGCCTCCAGCTCGTCGCCGGTCTGCTTGGTGGAGGTGAAGCCCATGCTCTGCCGGGCGAGCGACTCGGCGCCGGCGTTGGTCGTCATGACGATCAGCACGTTGCGGAAATCCGCCTTGCGNNGTCTTGCCGACGCCGGTCGGGCCGCTGAAGAGGAACGAGCCGATCGGCTTCTGCGGGTTGCCGAGCCCCGAGCGCGCCATCTTGATCGCCGCGGCCAGCGCCTCGATCGCCTGGTCCTGCCCGAAGACGACCGCCTTCAGGTCGCGGTCGAGGTTGGCGAGCGCGCTGCGGTCGTCGGTCGAGACGGTGCGCGGCGGAATGCGCGCGATCT
>DKBI01000059.1 GCA_002451175.1 Betaproteobacteria bacterium UBA6904 | reverse complement strand
GTCGGGCCGGTCACCAGCACGATGCCGCGCGGCTGGTCGGCGATGTCGACGAAGATCTTCGGGCACTTCAGGTCCTCGAGCGTCAGCACCTTCGACGGGATGGTCCGCAGCACGGCCGCGGCGCCGCGCTGCTGGACGAACGCGTTGACGCGGAAGCGGGCGAGATTCGGCACCGCGAACGAGAAGTCGCACTCGAGGTTTTCCTCGTAGAACTTGCGCTGCCCGTCGTTCATGATGTCGTAGATCATGCCGTGCACGTCCTTGTGCTCGAGCGGCGGCACGTTGATGCGCCGCACGTCGCCGTGCACGCGGATCATCGGCGGCAGGCCCGACGACAGGTGCAGGTCGGACGCCTTGTTCTTGACGACGAAGGCAAGCAGTTCGGTCAGATCCATTAGAATCCCTCAGGCGATGCCGCGAAAATTATGGGCGCGATCAGAGCCAATTTGCAAGCCGTGACGCTGCGCGTCGCGCGCGCGGCCCAGGCCGCGGGGCGCGACCCGCAGACGGTCCGCTTGCTGGCGGTGTCGAAGACGCATCCGGCCGCATTCGTGGACGAAGCCTATCACGCCGGGCAGGTCGCATTCGGCGAAAACTACGTCCAGGAGGCGCTGGCGAAGATGACCGCGCTCGCGCAGCTGCCGATCGAGTGGCATCTGATCGGGCCGCTGCAGAGCAACAAGACCCGGGTCGTCGCCGAGCGCTTCGCGTGGGTGCAGAGCGTGGAGAGCGAGCGCGTCGCGCGGCGGCTGGACGCGCAGCGGCCGGCCGCGCTGCCGCCGCTCAACGTGCTCCTGCAGGTCAACATCTCGGGGGAAGCGAGCAAGTCGGGCGTCGCGCCCGAGGCGCTGCCCGGGTTGGCGCGCGCCGTGGCCGCGATGCCGCGGCTGCGCCTGCGCGGCCTGATGGCGATTCCGGAGCCGACGCGCGACGCGGGGTTGCAGCGTGCGCGCTTTCGGGCGGTGCGAGAGCTCGCCGACCGCCTGCGCGCAGACGGGCTCGATCTCGACACGCTCTCGCTCGGCATGAGCGACGATCTGGAGGCCGCCATCGCGGAGGGCGCGACGCTGGTGCGCATCGGCACGGCCATTTTCGGCCTCCGCAAGGACGCCGCCGCGGCGTCGCAGGCGGGCGAGCGCGATCGCGACCACGCGGCGGAAATTCACTCCTAGGGCGGCCCCATGCGCATCGTATTTGTCGGCGGCGGCAACATGGCGGCTGCGCTCATCGGCGGATTGCTCGGCCGCGGCTTCGACCCGCAGCAGATCGGCGTGATCGAGCCGCTCGCGGAAAAGCGGGCGGCGCTCGCCAGCGCCTACGGCGTGCAGCCGCTCGAGCCGGGGGACGTGTCGGTGCGCGCCGCGGACACGCTGCTGCTCGCGGTCAAGCCGCAGGACCTGCGCGGGGCCGCGGGCGCACTCGCCCCGCTCGGCAGCGGGCAGCTCGTCATCAGCATCGCCGCGGGCGCGCGGCTCGCGGATCTGTCCCGCTGGCTGCGCGGACACCGGAAACTGGTGCGGGCCATGCCCAATACGCCCGCGCTCATCGGGGCCGGCATCGCGGCGCTGTATGCGCCGCCCGAGGTCGGCGCCGCAGAGCGCAGCCGCGCCGAGGCGATCCTCGCCGCCGTCGGGGGCGTCGTCTGGGTGGACGAGGAGCGGCTCCTCGATCCGGTCACCGCGCTTTCGGGGAGCGGGCCCGCCTACGTGTTCTGGTTCATCGAACAGCTGGCGGCGGCCGGCGAGTCCCTCGGGCTGCCCCGGCCGGTCGCCTCGCGGCTGGCGCTCGACACGGTGCTCGGAGCGGCGCGGCTCGCGGCGCAAAGCGCGGACACGCCGGCGGTCCTGCGCGACCGAGTGACCTCCAAGGGCGGCACCACCGAGGCGGCGCTGCGCGTCTTCGACCAGGAGCAGCTCGCCGCGCGACTGCGCCGCGCGCTGCAGGCGGCGAGCGCGCGCGGGGCCGAACTCGGCGATCTGCTGGGCAGGGACTGATGCTCTCGCAGATGGCGCAGCTGCTCGTGGAGGTGGTCGCGGGCTTCTTCGTCTATCTGCTGCTCGGGCGTTTCCTGCTGCAGTGGCTGCGCGTGCCGTTTCGCAATCCGGTCGGGGAATTCGTCGTCGCCCTGACGAACTGGATCGTGCGGCCGGCGCGGCGCGTGATTCCCGCGCTCGGCGGGCTGGATCTCGCGTCGCTGGCCGCGGCGTGGGTCGTGCAGCTTTCTGCGCTCGGGGTGCTCTACGCGCTGCGCGGCTGGCCGTTTGCCGCCGCGCCGGGCGCCGCCGCAGCGATCCTCGCCGCCGTCTCGCTGGTGGATCTCCTGCGCTTCGGTCTCTACATCCTGACCTTTGCGCTCATCGTGCAGGCCGTGCTGTCCTGGGTGAATCCCTACTCGCCGGTCGGTCCCGTGTTCGACGCCATGACCCGCCCGTTCCTGCGCCCGGTGCGGCGCTGGCTGCCGCCCGTCGCGAACATCGATCTTTCGCCGCTGGTGGTGCTCGTCGTGCTGCAGCTGCTGCTCATTCCGCTCGCCTACCTGCGGGCCCTGGCCGGAGGCGTGTTCTGACCTGGTACCGGCGCGAAGGCGCGCGCTGGGTGCTCGACCTCCACGTGCAGCCCGGCGCCTCGCGCACGGGCGTCGCCGGCCTGCATGGCGAGCGGCTCAAGCTGCGGATTGCGGCTCGCGCCGTGGACGGCGCGGCCAACGCGGCGCTGGTCGAGTTTCTCGCCGCGCACTTCGGCGTGGCGAAGCGCGAGATCACGCTCCTCGCCGGCGCCCAGGCCCGTGCGAAATGCGTGTCCGTGAGCGGGTCGCAGCGCGAGCCCGGCACGCTGCTCGCCGAGGCCGCGCCTCAGCGGCGGAAGCGCATCGACTCCGGGTAGGGGAACACGTCGCCCTGCACGCCGGCGCGGATGCGCTCCTGCGTGTCCTGCCAGTAGGCCGGCGTCGTGAGGTCGGCGTGGTGCCGCAGGAAGATCGCGCGCGCGTGCGCGTCGGAAACCAGGAAGCTCGCGAACTGCTCGGGAAACACGTCGTTCGGGCCCACCGAGTAATACGGCTCCGCGGACATCTCGTCCTCCCAGGAGCTGGGCACCGGAATGCGCCGGAAATTCACCTCCAGCATGGTGGTGATCTCGTCGTAGTCGTAGAACACCACCCGGTTGTGCCGCGTGACGCCGAAATTCTTCAGCAGCATGTCGCCGGGAAAGATGTTCGCGCCGGCGAGGTCCTTGATCGCGCTGCCGTACTCGTCGAGCGCGTGCTCGAGGCGCGCATCGTCCCGGTCCTGCAACGCTTCCTCGACATACAGGTTGAGCGGCTGCATGCGCCGCTCGATGTAGACGTGCTTGAGCACGATGTGCTCGCCTTCGATCTCGATGCCGGAGGTCGCCTGCGACTTCAGCTCGTCGAGCAGCGCGGCATCGAAGCGCTCCAGCGGCAGCGCCACCAGCGAATACTCCAGCGTGTCCGCCAGACGCCCGGCGCGGTCGTGGTACTTCACCATCTGATACTTCTGCTTCACCGTGGCGCGGTCCATTTCCTTGGGCGGCGCGAACCGGTCGCGAATCACCTTGAAGACATACGGAAACGAGGGCAGCGTGAACACCAGCATCACCATGCCCTTGATGCCCGGCGCGGTGGCGAAGTTGTCCGAGGAGTGCTTCAGGTGGTAATGCAGGTCGCGGTAGAACACGGTCTTGCCCTGCTTGTGCAGTCCCACGGCCATGTACATCTCCGCGCGCGGCTTCTTCGGCATCAGCTGGCGCAGGTACGACACGGTCGCGGCGGGCACTTCCATGTCGACGAAGAAATAGGCGCGCGCGAACGAGAACAGCACGAGCAGCTCGTCCTGCCCGGTGAGCAGCGTATCGAGGACGAGCTCGCCGCGCGCGTTCTGCAGCACCGGCACCGCGAACGGCAGCTCGAGGTTGCCGTTGGTGGCCCGGCCGACGAGGTAGGCCGCCTTGTTGCGAAAGAACGGCGAGGCGATCAGCTGGATCTGCAGGCTTGGCCGCGCCCGCGTCGGGCGGGGAAACACGGCGCGCAGCGCGTGCACCACGCTGCGCAGATCGCGGCGCAGATCGGCGAACGGTCGCGCGAAGCGGAAGTCGCGCACGATCTGCGCGAGCACCGAGCGCAGGCCCGCGCCGCCCTTGCGCGGGTAATAGCTGCGGTAGGCCGGTTCCTCGCCCTCCAGGTGCTCCGTGGCCACGGCCGGCCGCCAGAAGATGAACTCGTTGCGGTAATAGCGCCGGTGCAGCACCTGGCAGGCGACCGAATTGAAGAAGGTCTCCGCCAGCTCGGGCTGCCGGTGATCGTGCAGCAGCGGAATGTAGGCGAGCTTGACCGCCGACCACAGCGACTCGTCGGTCTCGGCTTCGGGGAAGCGCGCCAGCACCGCCTCGACCGATTCCTGGACCCGGCGGTCGTACATCGTGATGCGCGCGCGGGCGAGCTCGCGCATCGCCACCCAGTCCGCGGCCTCGAACAGCCGCTTGGCCTCGCGCGCCGCTTCGCGAAACAGCCGGTAGTGACGGTCGAAACCGGCCAGGATCGCCTGCGCCACCTCGGCCGCGCGGCTGGCGCGCGCCTCGTGGATCGGCAGGACCCGGGCCGTCTCTCCGCTCACGCCGGCGCTCGCACGGGCGTCAGGCGACCTTCTTCACCATCGGCGCCGCGCCGCCGGCGCGCTCGTCGAAGAACTGCTCGTCTTCGGTCGAGCCGTGCAGCGCCGTGGTCGAGGCCTTGCCCGCCGAGACGACCTGCGTGATCTCGTCGAAGTAGCTCGTGCCCACTTCGCGCTGGTGCTTGACGGCGGTGAAGCCGCGCTCGGCCGCCGCGAACTCCTTCTGCTGCAGCTCGACGAACGCCGTCATGTTGTTGCGCGCGTAGCCATGCGCCAGCTCGAACATCGAGTAGTTGAGCGCATGGAAGCCGGCGAGCGTGATGAANNCTTCCAGTTGAACGACGGCGAGCAGTTGTACGCGAGCATCTTGCCGGGAAACTTCCGCTGGATGCCCTCGGCGAACTTGCGCGCGAAGGCGAGGTCCGGCGTGCCGGTCTCGCACCACACCATGTCGGCGTACTCCGCGTAGGCGAGCCCGCGCGCGAGCGCCTGGTCGAACCCCTTGCGGGACTTGTAGAAGCCCTCGGCGGTGCGCTCGCCCGTGAGGAACGGCCGGTCGCGCTCGTCGACGTCGGTGGTCACCAGGTCCGCGGCCTCGGCGTCGGTGCGCGCGAGGAGCACGGTGGGAACGCCCATGATGTCGGCGGCGAGGCGCGCCGCGATCAGCTTTTGCACGTGCTCCTGGGTCGGCACGAGCACCTTGCCGCCCATGTGGCCGCATTTCTTGACGCTCGCCAGCTGGTCCTCGTAATGCACGCCCGCGGCGCCCGCGTCGATCATCGCTTTCATCAGCTCGAAGGCGTTCAGCACGCCGCCGAAGCCCGCCTCGGCGTCGGCAACCACCGGCGCCAGCCAGTCGATGTCTCCCTTGCCCTCCATCGTCTGGATCTGGTCGGCGCGCAGGAGCGCATTGTTGATGCGGCGCACGACCGTAGGGACCGACGACACCGCGTAGAGCGACTGGTCCGGGTACATGGTGAGCGAATCGTTGGCATCCGCGGCGACCTGCCAGCCGGACAGGTAGATCGCCGGCACGCCGGCCCTCACCTGCTGCATGGCCTGGTTGCCAGTCAGCGCGCCGAGCGAGTTGACGAACGGCTGCTCCGTGCACATCCGCCAGAGCTTTTCCGCGCCGCGCCGCGCCAGCGTGTGCTCGATCCGGACACTGCCGCGCAGACGCACGACGTCTTCGGCGCTGTAACCCCGCTTGATGCCGCTCCAGCGCGGATTCTCGGCCCAGTCCTTCTTCAGTTGCGCAATGTCTCGCTCGCGTGCGTCCATGTCGTGCTCTCCAGTCAAAAGACGGCGGATGGATGGGATTTCATAAAGACGCACAGTAAAGCAGCCTAATGGCGCGCAGCAACACGCCCGGAAATCGCTCATAACACGACATTAAACAAGGCGTTACAGCCCCTTAGCGGTTGCGGGTTTCACAATGCGAAGCGGAATTTCAGCTTTCTGTTGCTACGCAGCAGCGTGCCCGGCAGTGCCGGGCCCAGGTACCGTCATCAGGTCGGCACGAGCTTCCGGTGACGCTGGATGCTCATCAGCACGCCGAGGCCGATGAACAGCGTCGCCAGCGCGGTTCCCCCGTAAGACATGAGCGGCAGGGGCACCCCCACCACCGGCAGAATCCCGGACACCATCCCCATGTTGACGAACGCATAGGTGAAGAACATGAGGGCGATGGAACCCGCCAGCAGGCGCGCGAAAAACGACGCGGCGTTCGCCGCAATCATCAGGCCGCGGCCGATCAGCAGCGCGTACAGCACGAGCAGCACGCAGTTGCCGATCAAGCCGAATTCCTCCGAGAACACGGCGAAGATGAAATCGGTGTGGCGTTCGGGGATGAACTCGAGGTGGGCCTGCGTGCCGTGCAGCCAGCCCTTGCCGGCGAGACCGCCCGAGCCCACCGCGATCGTCGACTGGATGATGTGATAGCCGGCGCCGAGCGGGTCCTGGGTCGGGTCGATCAAGGTCAGAATGCGCCGCCGCTGGTAATCGTGCAGCAGGCCCCAGAGCGGCATCAGGCTGGCCAGGCCGAGCACGCCCAGTCCCGCCAGCACCCGCCAGCCGACGCCGGCGAAGAAGATGACGAAGAACCCGCCCGCGAGCACCAGCACCGCGGTTCCGAGATCGGGTTGGCGCGCGATCAGCAGCACCGGCGCCGCAAGCAGTGCGGCCGCCAGCGCGAAATCGCGCGCCCGCAGGCCCTCCTCCTTGCGATGGAAATACCAGGCGAGCATGAGCGGCACCGCGAGCTTCATCATCTCCGAGGGCTGGAAGCGCGTCACGCCGATGTGCAGCCAGCGGCGCGCGCCGTTCACCACGTCGCCGAACAGCGCGACCCCGATGAGCAGCAGCACGCCGAGCGCGTACGCGGGCACGGCGAGGCGCATGAGCGCCTGCGGCGGCACGCGCGCCACGATCCACATCGCGCAGAGCGCCACCGCAAGGTTGACCGCCTGGTTCCCCACGCGTGCCGGCTGCTCGAAACTCGCCGAATAGAGCGTCGCGAGGCCGATCGCGGACAGCGTCAGCGCGATGCCGAGCAGCGGCCCATCGATGTCCTCGAACCATCGGGCGGCGAATCGACGCAGCAGGGTGCGGGCGGGCTCCATCAGTCGCCGGTCTCCTCGTCCGTCTCGTCGACCGGGGCGGCCTTCTCCAGCGCCGCCGGGAGCTTGCCGAGCAGGTGATAGTCGAGCACGGCGCGCGCGATCGGCGCGGCGGCGCGCGCGCCGAAGCCGCCGTTCTCCACCAGCACCGCCAGCGCGATCTTCGGCGCCTCGACGGGCGCGAAGACGATGAACAGGGAGTGGTCGCGGTGCCGCTCGGCGACGCGCCGCTCGTCGTACTTCTCGTTCTGTTTCATGCCGACGACCTGCGCGGTTCCGGTCTTGCCCGCGCTCGTGTACGGCGCGCCCGCGAATGCCCGCGCGCCGGTGCCGTCGGTGATCACGCCCGCCATGGCCCGCACGACGAAGTCGAGGTTTTCCGGCTTGTGCGGGACGACGTGCGCGGACACGGGGGTCACGGGACGCCGTTCGCCGGTCTGCAGATTGTCGATGCGGGCCACCAAGTGCGGGCGCATCATCGTGCCGCGATTCGCCAGCGTCGCCACGGCGAGCGCGAGCTGCGCCGGCGTGTAGGCGTTGTAGCCCTGGCCGATGCCGATGGAGATCGTCTCGCCGGCGTACCACTTCTGCTGCTCGGGACGGCGGAAGCGCTTCATCTTCCATTGCGGCGAGGGCAGCACGCCGAGCGCCTCGCCCTCGATGTCGATGCCGGTGCGCGCGCCGAAGCCGAAGTGCTGCATGAAGCCGGCGATCGCGTCGATGCCGAGGTCGTTCGCGAGCTGGTAGTAATAGGTGTCCGACGACACGACGATCGACTTGTACAGGTCGACGCTGCCGTGCCCGCCGGGCTTCGAGTCGCGGAAGCGGCGCTCGCCGAACACGAAGTAGCCGGGATCGAAGATCGTGCTCTGCGGCGTGCGCTTGCCCAGCTCGAGCGCCGCGAGCGCCATGAACGGTTTGAACGTCGAGCCCGGCGGGTACACGCCGGCGATGGCGCGGTTGTTCAGCGGCCGGTCGGCCGACGTGTTCAGGGCGCTCCATTGCGTGGGGTCGATGCCGTCCACGAACAGGTTGGGGTCGAATGTCGGCTTGGAGACCAGCGCGAGCACCGCACCCGACTGCGGCTCGAGCGCGACGAGTGCGCCTCGCCGATCCCCGAACGCGGATTCCGCGACCTGCTGCAGGCGCGCATCCAGCGTCAGCGACACGTTGTTGCCGGGCTGCGCCGGGGTGCGCGCGAGCGTGCGCAGGCCGCGGCCCGCGGCGTCGATCTCCACCTGCTCGATGCCCGCCGTGCCATGCAGTTCCTGCTCGTAGCTCGACTCGATGCCCGCCTTGCCGATGTATTCCGTGCCCCGATACTCGGCGTCGGTGCCGAGTTCCTCGAGCCGCTCGCGATCGCGCACGCTGATGCGCCCAAGGTGGCCGAGCACGTGGGAGGCGGTCTCGCCGAGCGGATACTGGCGGAACAGGCGCGCCTTGATCTCGACGCCCGGAAAGCGGAAGCGATGCGCCACGAAGCGCGCCACCTCCTCGTCGGTCAGCCGCGTGCGGATCGGCAGGCTCTCCGCGTTCTTCGTTTCGGCGAGCAGCTTGCGGAAGCGCGCGCGATCCCTCGCGTGCACCTCGATGAGCTCGCCCAGCTCGCGCATCGTGCGCTCCAGATCGCGGACCTTCGCCGGGAAGATTTCCAGCGTGTACGCCGAATAGTTGCGCGCCAGAACGACGCCGTTGCGGTCCAGGATGAGGCCGCGGTTGGGCGCGACCGGGACGATCGAAATGCGGTTGTCCTCGGCCTTCGACGCATAGGTCGCGTGCTGGATGACCTGCAGGTAGAAGAAGCGGAACAGCAGCAGCGTGAACGCGACGAGCACGACCGCACCCGCGAAGCCGACGCGCAGCTGGAAGTAGTAGAGCTCGCGCTCGAGATCCCTTAGCGGCGCCTTGCGCATGTCGTCGCCCGCCGCGTCAGATGGGCCGCGTTTCGTCGACCTCGACAGGCCGGCGTTGCGGCGCGAGCAGCACGAAGCTCAGCGCAGGCCACAGCAGCGCGCCGATGAGCGGCGGCGCCCAAAGGCTCCAATCGGGCACGTCCGCGCCGGCGGCGACGCGCACCGCCAACCCCACGGCCTGCGCCAGCACGAGCAGCACCGCGACGTGCAGCGCCTGCCCCCACACGGAAAACCAGAGGATGCGCCGCGACAGCGTGATCGCGCCGAAGGCGAGCAGCGAGTACACCAGCGCGTGCTGGCCGAGCAGCACGCCGCTGCCGGCGTCGTTCAGCAGGCCGAGCAGCCACCCGGCGCCCAGGCCGACGAGGCGCGGCTGCCGCACGCACCAGAAGGTGAGCGTGAGCGCGACGAAGTCCGGCGCGAGCGCCGCCGGATGCCAAGGCACGAAATTGAGCAGCAGGGCGAGCGCGAACGAGGTCACGACCCAAGCGACGCGCACGGGCCGCAGGATGTACTGGGGTCGATCAAGCACCATCGGCAGCCTTGCGGCGCACGCGCCGTGACTTGCTGCCGCGCGCGTCGCCTTCCGGTGCGGTCTCGTCCGGCCGCGGCGCCGCGCGGGCCTCGGTGTCGAGGATCAGCACGTAGCGGCCGCGCTCGATGCCGGCCGCGGGCTGGCACAGGATGCGGGCGAAGGAGCTCGACGCATCGCGCTCGACGCGAGCGATGGTCGCCACGGTGAGGCCCGGCGGATACACGCCATCGAGACCGGAGGTGACGAGCCGATCGCCCGCCTCGACTTCCGCGTTGAGCGCCATGTAGCGCAGTTCCAGCAGCCCGGACAAGCCACCGCCGAAGGCGACGGCGCGCAGCCCGTTGCGCGCGACCTGCACGGGAATTGCCTGCTCCTTGTCGATGAGCAGCGTCACTTCGGACGATCCGAGGTGCGCGCGCGTGACCTGGCCCACCACGCCGACCTCGTCGACCACGGGCGAGCCGGCACGCACGCCATGCTGCGTGCCGCGGTCGACGACCACCTTGCGCGCGTAGGGGTCGCGGGCGTTGTAGAGGATCTCGGCGGGAATGCCGGACATGCGACGGCGCTGGGCCGCGGTTTCGATGCGCTTCAGCTGCTCGCTGTCGGCGAGGACCGCCTCGAGCCGCTGCAGCGACGCCGACGCCTCGACGAACTGCCGCCGCAGGGTCGCGTTCTCCTCGCGCAGCTGCACCTGGCTCGCAAAGTAGCCGGCGATGCGGCCGGCGAGCGTTCCCGGCAGCATGGCGATCTCCTGCAGCGGCTGCGCGAGCGCGGCGAGCGACTGGCGCAGCGCGTCGGCGGTGCGAAATCGCGCGTCGAGGACGAGCAGCGCGATGGACAGCAGCGTGAAGAATGCGAGCCGCACCACCGGGGCGGGCCCGCGCTTGAAGAACGGCGGCGGCGTGTGCTCCACGTCAGCGTCTGCGGGCTCTGCGCGATGTCAGGCGCGGCGGCCGGCGGGCGGCGCGGCGAACCGGCGCGCAGCGGCGCATGCCGGAGTGCCGGGCGTTACTCGTTGGTGAAGATCGGCCCGAAATGTTCCATCTTCTCGAGCGCCTTGCCCGAGCCGCGCACGACGCAGGTGAGCGGATCCTCCGCCACGACCACCGGCAGGCCCGTCTCCTCCATGAGCAGGCGATCGAGATCGCGCAGCAGCGCGCCGCCGCCGGTGATCACCATGCCCTTTTCGGCGATGTCCGCGCCGAGCTCCGGGGGGGTCTGCTCGAGCGCCGACTTCACCGCCGAGACGATCTGGTTGAGCGGCTCGGTGAGCGCCTCGAGCACCTCGTTCGAGCTGATGGTGAAGCTGCGCGGGATGCCCTCGGCGAGATTGCGGCCCTTCACTTCCATCTCGCGCACCTCGCTGCCGGGGAAGGCGGAGCCGATGCCCTTCTTGATCATCTCCGCCGTGGCCTCGCCGATCAGCATGCCGTAGTT
>DKBI01000213.1 GCA_002451175.1 Betaproteobacteria bacterium UBA6904 | reverse complement strand
AGATCTGCAGCTGCAGCGGCCCGTCGGGATCTTCGTCCCGCACCGGGACGTACTGCAGGATCGCCTCGAACAGCGGGCGCATGTCGCTGCCCGCCTGCGCGGGATCGAGCGATGCCCAGCCGAGCAGCGCCGAGGCGTACACCACCGGGAAATCGAGCTGCTCCTCGGTGGCGCCCAGCTTGTCGAACAGGTCGAAGGTCTGATTCACGACCCACGCGGCGCGCGCCCCGGGCCGGTCGACCTTGTTCACGACGACGATCGGCTTGAGCCCCTGCGCGAGCGCCTTGCGCGTCACGAACCGCGTCTGGGGCATCGGGCCCTCGACCGCGTCGACGAGCAGCAGCNNTCGACGTGGGCGATGATCGCGATGTTGCGCAGGGCGCGGGGCATGAGGCTGATTTCAAAACGGAAAACGGCCGCGCATTGTACGCGAAGTCGCATTCGCCGTGGTGCCGATCGCCATCCGTGTTATCATGCGCGCCGCAGTATTCGCGTCATCCGGTTAGCGTTCCTATTTATTTCCCATCTGCCTGAACCGGTTGGAAGAGTTTCTTCCCAGGCCGACTGTTCAGGAGAACATCATTAGCACGTCATTCGAAGGTCTCGGCCTGCGCGCCGAGTTGCTGCGCGCTGTCGCAGAGCAGGGCTACACCCAACCCACCCCCATCCAGTCGCAGGCCATTCCGGTCGTCTTGAGCGGTCGCGATCTGCTCGGCGCCGCCCAGACGGGCACCGGCAAGACCGCCGGCTTCGCGCTGCCCATTCTCGAGCGGCTGTCGCAGCGCGCGGGATCGGGTGCGGTGCGCGTCCTCATCATCACGCCGACGCGGGAACTCGCCGCGCAGGTGCACGAGGACGTGCGCACGTACGGCAAGCATCTCCAGTTCCGTTCGACGCTCGTCTACGGCGGCGTCGGCATGCAGCCCCAGGTGGACGCGCTGCGGCGCGGCGTGGACATTCTCGTCGCGACGCCCGGCCGGCTGCTCGATCACGCGCGGCAGAAGACCGTCGACCTGCGCCACGTCGAGATCCTCGTCCTCGACGAGGCCGACCGCATGCTNNGACATGGGCTTCATCCACGACATCCGCCGCGTGCTGGCGCTGCTGCCGGCGAAGCGCCAGAACCTGCTGTTTTCCGCGACCTTCTCCGACGAGATCCGCAAGCTCGCGGGCTCGTTCCTGCACGACCCGGCCACGGTCGAGGTCGCGCGGCGCAACACGCCCGCCGAACTCGTTGCGCAGGTTGCGCACCCGGTCGCGCAGGATCGCAAGCGCGACGTCCTGGCGCACCTGGTGAGCACCGGCGACTGGCGGCAGGTGCTCGTGTTCTGCCGCACCAAGCACGGCGCGAACCGCCTCGCGCAGCAGCTCGAGCGCGCCGGCATCGAGGCCGACGCCATCCACGGCAACAAGAGCCAGAATGCGCGCACCCGCGCGCTGAAGCGCTTCAAGGACAGCGAGTTGCGCGTCCTGGTGGCGACCGACATCGCCGCGCGCGGGCTGGACATCGAGCAGCTGCCGCACGTCGTGAACTACGACCTGCCGCACGTTGCCGAGGATTACGTGCATCGCATCGGCCGCACGGGCCGCGCGGGCGCCTCGGGCGAGGCGGTGTCGCTCGTCAGCCCGGAGGAGCGTCCCTTGCTCGCCGCCATCGAAAAACTGATGGGGCGGCGGGTCGAGCTGCGCGCGATCGAGGGCTATGAATCGATTCCGACGACGCGCGAGGGTCCGGCCAGGCCGGCGGCCCCGCATGCCGCGCGTCGTCCGCAGCCGCAGGCCAAGTCCCGCGGCGGGCGCGATGCCAGGCAACCGCAGGGCAAGTCCCGTGGTGAGCGCGGCGCGCAGCCGCCGCAGGCGCGCGCACACCGGCCGGGACATGCGCACTCGCCCGTGCGCACGCGCGAGCGGCCGGATGCCCAGCCGCGCGAGCAATCCGATGCCCAGCCGCACTACCGGTCCGACGCGCAGCCGCGCGAGAGATCCGATGCGCAGCCGTACTACCGAGGGGATGCGCAGCCACGCCAAAGATCCGACGCGCAACCGCGGCAGCGATCCGACGCGCAGCCGCAGCAGCGCTCCGACGCGCAACCGAACGCCCCCGAACCGGTGCCGGGCTATCGTCCGCTCACCGCGCACGCCATGCCGGCGCGCGTTCCGGCGCTGCTCGGCGGCAACCCGCAGCGCAAGCGTTGAGCAGGGGCTGGCGCTAGCGCCGGCCGTTCGGCTTGCCAAGCTCGGCGTGAACTGCGGGTCATGAGGAAACTCGTCAATGCGATGGCGGAGTTCCTGCGGCTGGAGGCCGCGGGCGGCCTGCTGCTGTTCGCCGCGGCGGTGCTCGCCATGGGGTTCGCGAATTCACCGCTCTCGGGCCTCTACGAACGCTTCCTCGATACGCCCGTCGAGCTGCGCGTCGGTGCCTTCGAGATCGCCAAGCCGCTGCTGCTGTGGATCAACGACGGGCTGATGGCGGTCTTCTTCTTTCTCGTCGGCCTGGAGTTGAAGCGGGAAGTGCTGGACGGCGAATTGTCGCGGCGCTCGCAGATCGTCCTGCCGGCCGCGGCCGCCGCGGGCGGCATGGTGGTCCCGGGGCTGCTGTACGCCGGGCTGAACTGGGGCGATCCGGTTCTGCTGCGCGGCTGGGCCATTCCTACCGCGACCGACATCGCGTTCGCGATCGGCCTGCTCACGCTGTTCGGACGCCGGGTGCCGGTGGGGCTGAAGATCTTTCTGCTGACCCTGGCGATCCTCGACGACCTCGGCGCGATCGTCATCATCGCGCTGTTCTACACCGAGAAGCTCTCGCTGGCGGCGCTCGCGACCACTGGGCTTGCAGCGGCCGTGCTCGCGGCCTTCAATCGACGGGGCCTCACCGCGGTGCCCGCCTATCTGCTGGTCGGCCTGGTGATGTGGGCGGCGGTGCTCAAGTCGGGCGTGCACGCCACGCTCGCCGGCGTGGCGCTCGCGTTCTTCATTCCGTTGCGCACGGCGGATGCGGCAGAGCGCGAGCCGCCGCTGCGCCGGCTCGAGCGCGAGCTGCATCCGCTCGTCGCGTTCGCCATCCTGCCGCTGTTCGCGTTCGCCAATTCCGGCGTCTCGCTCGAGGGCATCACGCTCGCATCGCTGGCGCAGCCGGTGCCGGCGGGCATTGCTCTGGGCCTGCTGCTGGGCAAGGTGATCGGCGTTTTCGGGGCGAGCGGTATCGTCGTCGGCCTCGGACTCGCGCGCCTGCCCGAGGGGGTGCGCTGGGGACAGATTCTTGGCGTCGCGATGCTGTGCGGCGTGGGCTTTACGATGAGCCTGTTCATCGCCGGCCTGGCATTCGAGGGACAGGCCGCCGGGCTGGCGATCGAGAGCCGCCTCGGCATTCTCTGCGGCTCGATCGTCGCCGGCGTGGCCGGGACCCTGACCCTTCGCGTCGCGCTGCCGCGGATTTAATTCGCGGCGAGGCCCATGCGATCGAGCACGAGGGGCTTCGCCTCGAGCCGCACGAACTCCATGAAGCTGCGCGCGACGACGGAAACCTGCTTGCCCACGGGATACACGAAGTACCAGTGGTGCGCGAGTGGAAAGTCCTGCACGTCGAGCACCACGAGGTCGCGCAGCTCGGTGTCGAGGCCCAGGGTGTAGCGCGAGAGGATCGAGACCCCCAGCCCGGCGAGGATCGCCTGCTTGACCGCCTCGTTGGTGGACAGCTCCATCCGGATCCTGGGCGCAACGCCTGCACGGTCGAAGGCGCGCTCGGCGACCAGGCGCGTGCCCGAGCCGGGCTCGCGCATGAGGAACGGCTCTTCGGCCAGCCGCGCGAACGGGATGGCGCGCCGCTGCGCGAGGGGATGGTCGCGCCGCGCAAAGGCCACCATGGGATTGGGCAGGATGGCCTGGCAGACGTACTCCTTGTTCTCCGGGCGGTTGGCGAAGATGTAGAGGTCGTCTTCGTTGCGCTCCAGCCGGGCGAGCAGGCCGGCACGGTTGTGGATATGCAGCGAAACCTCGAGGCCGGGATGGCGATCCACGAAGGCCGCGAGCAGGTGCGGCGCGAAGTACTTGCCGGTCGTGCTGACGGCGAGCGACAGCTGGCCGCGTTGCAGCCCGCGCAGATCCGAGAGGCTGTCCTCCAGCTCGACGCACGCGCCGAAGATCTTGCCGCAGGCGATCTGCAGTCGCCGGCCGGCGTCGGTGAGGTAGACCCGCTTGCCGATCTGCTCGAAGAGCGGCAAGCCGACCGTTTCGGTGAGCTTCTTGACCTGCGTGGATACGGTCGGCTGGGCGAGGTGCAGTTCCTCGGCCGCGCGCGTGAAGCTGCCGTGGCGCGCGATGGCTTCGAAGACCGCCAGCTGGGGCGTGACGCCGTGCCGCAGGTAGCGCCGAATGCGTGTGTGCGACATGCAGAGCCCTTTCACGTGAAGGCAAAGGTCTCGCTCGCACCCCTTTCGGGCTGCCCGCGCGACCGGGGTGGAAGCCCGGATTGACGACCGCGCGGCGGGGCAGGATGCCCCTTCGGCTACTCCCGCTTTGCAGGCTTCCTTCTACCATGCGCCGGCGGACGCCGCAAACCATCGCGTGCGCCGATCGTAGGCATCGCGATTTGCGATACGCATCGGCGAAGACGATGCAAACCATCGCCCCTATCGACTGTCATTGCTCCGCGGCCGCCGCCACAATGGCGGCAACCAAGGAGCCGGGCGACAGCACATGGAGTGGATGTCTGCGGAGTTTTTCGCGGCCCTCGCGGCGATCGTCGTGATCGATCTCGTGCTGGCGGGGGACAATGCCATCGTCATTGCGCTGGCGGCGAACAACCTGCCCCGCGAGTTGCAGCGGCGCGCGGTGATCTGGGGAACGGTCGGCGCGATCGTCGTGCGCAGTGCCATGACGCTCGTCGTGGTTTGGTTGTTGAAGATCCCCGGCCTGCTCTGCGCGGGCGGCGCGCTGCTGGTGTGGATCGCCTATCGGCTGCTTGCTCCGGAGAACGGCGAAGACAACCACAGTGGGCCGCCGGCCGCCATGACCTTCTGGGGCGCGATGAGGACGATCGTCATCGCGGACGCGGTCATGGGCCTCGACAACGTGCTCGCCGTCGCGGGCGCGGCGCATGGCCGCTACCTGCTCGTCGTCCTCGGCCTGCTGATCAGCATCCCGATCGTCGTGTGGGGCTCGACGCTCATCCTGCGCTGGGTGGAGCGCTTCCCCGCGATCGTCTATCTCGGTGCCGGCGTGCTGGCCTGGACCGCAGCCAAGATGATCGTCAGCGAGCCGCTCCTCCAGGACCCGCTCGCGGCCTACGGGTTCACCGTTCCGCTGGTCTACGTCACCGTGATCGCCGGCGTGCTCTGGGCGGGATTCGCGCGCAACCATCGCCGCCTGGCGTCGCGGATCAGTGCGCGCATCGCGGCGCTGGCCGCGGCGCGCGGCACAGGCGCGGATGCCGTTCATTTGATCGAAGGAGGCCCTGCCATGAAAAGAGTGCTCGTCCCGGTGGACGGTTCGCGCAATGCGCAGAACGCCTTGCGCCACGTGATCGCGCAGTACCTGCACGACGCGGACACGGAAATCCACCTGCTGAACGTGCAGTTGCCGCTGTCCCGCCACGTCGCGCAGTTCCTGCGGCGCAGGGCCCGCGACGAATTCCACCTCGCCGAAGGCGAGAAGGCGCTCGGCTCGGCACGCGCGCTGCTCGACCGACACGGCCTGCCCTACGCGGTCCACGTCAAGGTCGGCGATCGCGCGCGCATCATCGCGGAGGAGGCGCGGCGCCTGCGCTGCCGCCAGATCGTCATGGGTACCGCGCGCAAGAATTCGCTGACCCGGATGCTGCAGGACTCGGTCACCAACCGCGTGCTCGAGCAGACCACGGTGCCGGTGGAAATCGTCGCCGGCGAGCAGGTGTCGCGGCTCGAGCGCTACGGCATCCCGGCCGGCCTCGGCACGGCGCTCGCGCTTCTGCTCCTCGCCGGCGATTAGGCCTGGCGCGCGACGAAGTCGCGGGGCCGCAGCCATGTCCGGGCGGGGGCCTTAGGGCGGAACCCCGGCACGACGAGGGTGGGCGCTTGGGAGTAAAATTCGGACTCCTATCCCCGCTTCACCATCACCGTTCGAGGATCCGCATGAACAAGCAACTGCTATCCGAAACCGCGGCCGCGATGGTCGCGAAAGGCAAGGGCATCCTGGCGGCCGACGAGTCGGCCGGCACCTGCGAAACGCGCTTCAAGTCGATCGGCGTCGAGTCCACCGAGGAAAACCGGCGCGCCTACCGCGGCCTGCTGTTCACGACGCCGAAGGTCGAACAGTTTGTCTCGGGCGTGATCCTGTTCGACGAGACGATCCGCCAGAAGACGGCCAGCGGCGTGCCCTTCGCCGATTACCTGGCGCAGAAGGGGATCATCCCCGGCATCAAGGTGGACAAGGGCACGCAGGCGCTGCCGCTGTGCGCGGGCGAGAAAGTCACCGAGGGTCTCGACGGGCTCGCCAAGCGGCTCGAGGAGTATTTCAAGCTCGGCGCGCGCTTCGCCAAGTGGCGCGCGGTGATCACGATCGGCGAAGGGATTCCCTCGCACACCTGCCTGTACGCGAACGCCCACGCGCTGGCGCGCTATGCCGCGGCCTGCCAGGTCGCGTCCATCGTGCCGATCATCGAGCCGGAGGTGCTGCTCGACGGCGCGCACTCCGTGGAGCGCTGCGAGGAAGTCACAGAGGCCACGCTGCGCGCGACCTACGCGGCGCTCGCCGCGCACAACGTCTCGTTCGAGCACACGATTCTCAAGGCGAGCATGGTCGTCTCCGGCAAGGCGAACCCGCGCCAGGCGGGCGTGGACGAGGTGGCGGAGCGCACGGTGCGCGTCCTCAAGCGCACGGTGCCGGCGGCGCAGCCCGGCGTGGTGTTCCTGTCGGGCGGGCAGTCGGACGAAGCGGCGACCGCGCACCTGAACGCCATGGCCTCGATGAAGGGCTTGCCGTGGCCGCTCACGTTCTCCTACTCGCGCGCTCTGCAGAATCCGGCGCTCAAGGCGTGGAAGGGCCAGGCCGGCAACGTCGGCGCGGCGCAGCGCGCGTTCTACCACCGCGCGCACATGAATGGTCTCGCCTGCCAGGGCAAGTGGAAGCCCGAGCTCGAGAAGCAGGCCGCCTGAGGGAGTCCGCGTGACGACCGTTTACGAATCCGACCTGAAGAGCCTGCCGCGGATCGGTCGCGGCAAGGTGCGCGACATCTACGCCGTCGGCGAGGACAGGATGCTGATCCTCGTGTCCGACCGGCTGTCCGCGTTCGACGTCGTGCTGACGGACCCGATTCCGGACAAGGGCCGCGTGCTCACCGAGATGGCGAACTTCTGGTTCGCGAAGCTCGCCCACGTGGTGCCGAACCACCTCACGGGCATCGATCCGGAATCCGTCGTCCAGGGCGAGGAGGACAAGCGGCAGGTGCGCGGGCGCTCGGTGGTGGTGAACAAGCTCAGGCCGCTGCCGGTGGAGGCGGTCGTGCGCGGCTACCTCATCGGCTCGGGGTGGAAGGACTACCAGAAGAGCGGTGCGGTGTGCGGGATCGGCCTGCCGGCCGGGCTGCAGCAGGCCCAGAAGCTGCCGGAACCGATCTTCACGCCGGCCACCAAGGCGACCTCGGGGCACGACGAAAACATCGCCTTTGACCGGATGGCGGAAATCGTCGGCCGGGGCGTCGCCGAGCGCGTGCGCGACATCAGCATCCGGCTGTATCGCGAGGCGGCGGATTTCGCGGCGTCCAAGGGCATCATCATTGCCGACACGAAGTTCGAGTTCGGCCTGGACGACGCCAATCAGCTCGTGCTGATCGACGAGGCGCTGACCGCGGACAGCTCGCGGTTCTGGCCCGCGGACCAGTACCAGGTGGGAATTTCCCCGCCGTCGTTCGACAAGCAATACGTGCGGGACTATCTGGAAACGCTGGACTGGGACAAGACCCCTCCGGCGCCGCGCCTGCCGGCGGAAGTCATCGCCCGCACGTCGGCGAAGTACCGTGAGGCGCTGGAACGATTGACGGGGAGGACGCTGGGATGAGCGCGCGTGTCGGCATCGTGATGGGTTCGACGTCGGACTGGGAGACGATGAAGGCGGCGGCGCGCGTGCTCGAGGAATTCGGCGTGGGGTTCGAGGCGCGCGCCATGTCGGCGCATCGCACGCCGAAGGCGGTCGCCGAGTGGACCGAGGGCGCCGCGGCGCGCGGCGTGCAGGCGATCATCGCGGCGGCGGGCGGTGCGGCGCATCTCGCGGGCGTCGTGGCGGCGCACACCACGCTGCCGGTGCTTGGCGTGCCGATGCCCTCCAAGCACCTTCAGGGGCTCGATTCGCTGTTGTCCACGGTGCAGATGCCGAAAGGCATCCCGGTGGCGACATTCGCCATCGGCGAGGCGGGCGCGGCCAATGCGGCGCTGTTCGCCGTTGCCCTGCTCGCGCTATCGGATCGCGGCCTCGCCGGGAAACTCGAAACCTTCCGGCGCAAGCAGACCGAGGCCGTGCTCCAGGCCGCACCGCTCAAGCTGTGACCCCGGAGGTCCGCCGCGCGGCAGAGATCCTGCGCGCGGGCGGATTGGTCGCGTTTCCCACGGAAACGGTGTACGGCCTGGGCGCCGACGCGTCCAATTCTGCCGCGGTGGCGCGCCTGTACGCCGCGAAAGGGCGTCCGCCCGCTCACCCGGTGATCGTGCACTTCGCCGATGCGCCAGCGGCCTTCACCTGGGCGCGCGAGGTGCCGCCTGCGGCGCATGCGCTCGCCGCGCGATTCTGGCCGGGGCCGCTGACGATGATCCTCAAGCGCGCGCCGCACGTGGGCGACGACGTCACGGGCGGTCAGGACACGGTGGGCCTGCGCGTGCCCTCGCACCCCGTCGCGCAAGCGCTGCTGCGTGCCTTTGGCGGTGGCATCGCCGCGCCGTCGGCCAATCTGTTCGGCCGCGTCAGCCCGACGCGGGCGGCGCACGTTCGCGAGGATCTGGGCGCGGCGGTGGACCTCGTGCTGGAGGGCGGGCCGAGCGAAGTCGGCATCGAGTCGACCATCGTGGACCTGTCCGGCATCACGCCGGCGCTGCTGCGGCCCGGTCACGTGCGGGCGGCGGACATCGAGGCCGTGCTCGGCCGGCCGCTTGGCGCGCGGGGCAGCGACGCGCCGCGCCACTCCGGCGGACTGGAGCGCCATTACGCACCGCGCACACCGACGCGGCTCGTGCCGGGACACGCGCTGGACGCGGAAATCCTCCGGCTCGGCGGCCGCGCCGCCGTGATGGCGTTCTCGCGCCCGGATGAGCGCGCGGCGCGTTGGGTGCGCATGCCGCGCGATCCGGTCGCGTATGCGCAGCGGCTCTACGACGCGCTGCGCGAACTCGATGGCTGGGGCTGCGCCGCCATCCTGATCGAGGCGCCACCCGACGCCGGCGACTGGGCAGCGGTGCTCGATCGCCTGCGACGCGCCGCGAGCGCGGCGTAGTATTGCGCCATGCGGATTGTCCTGGTGCTGCTCACTGCGTTGCTGTCCGCCTGCGCCTCCAGCCGCGAACTGCGGGCGCAAGCGGGATCTGCCGGTTCGGGCGCGGCGGCGACTGCGAGCGTCTACGTGGAGACGGGCCCCTTGCTGGGCGTGCTCGTCGGCCTGGGGTTCGTCGCCGCGGCGGTCGAGTCCGATGCCGAGCATGCCGCGCGCTTGATCCCGCCGCTCGATCCCGGCCGCCGCGTGCGGGAGCACGATTGCCGCCAGCCCATCGCCGAAGGCGGTGCGAATCTGCGCTGCCGATAGGAGGCACTGGGGTTCAGTCCCCCCAGGGTGAGTCGCTCACGCGCGCTGCGCGCCAGGCACGCCGTTCGCCACCACGAAGCTCGCGAGCGTGCTGCACGCGCCGTCGGGCTTTTTCACCGTGTCCATCGCGCGCAGATCCGCCCGCAACTGCTGCGGCGTCACCTCGACGCGCACGTAGCCGCGGTGGCGGCTGTCGCCGAAGCGGATGTGCGGATTCTCCGGCAGCAGCGCGTCGATCTGCTCCTGCGGCCAGCCGGGCGCGGTGATCGACGTGCCCACGAACTCGCTGCCGATCACCGGCGCTTTTGGGTCGTCGTAATCCGCCTTCAGGTCGGCGACGTAAAAGGCATGCACGTCCCCGCCGATGGCAACCGGGTTGGGCACCCGTTTCTGCGCGATGTGCTCGAGCAGCCGCTTGCGCGCGAGCGGATAGCCGTCCCAGGCGTCGGTCCAGGCCCGGCGGCCCGGGCCGACCTGCTGGTCGAATTGCGCCATGAGCGTCTGCTGCGCCAGGAGGTTCCAGCGCGCCGGCGTTTGCTGCAGCGCGCCTTCCAGCCAGCGTTCCTGGCGCGTGCCGAGGATCGTGCGATCCGGCGCCAGCAGCGCCGGACACGCGGCCACGTCCACGGTGTTGGAGCCGCCCTTGCGATCGGGCCGCGGGCAGGCCTGCGGCGTGCGGTACTGCCGGTCATCCAGGACGAAGAAGCGCGCGAGCGCCCCCCAGTCGATCTGCGCGTGGAGGGGCATGCCCTCCGCCGTCGGCCGCATGCTCTCGCGCAGCGGCATGTGCTCGTAATAGGCCTTGTAGGCGACCAGGCGCCGCGCGACCCATTCCTCCAGCGGCACGTCGTCCTGCGGCTGGTTGGCGGCGTAATCGTTGTCCACCTCGTGGTCGTCCCAGGTGCAGATCCACGGCAGCGCGGCGTGCGCCGCCCGCAGGTCGCGATCGGTCTTGTACAGCGCGTGCCGCACGCGGTAGCGGCTGAGCGTGCGCGGCTCGGAGCTGTTGTGGCTGCGCACCGCCAGGTCCTTCGGCGCGCGCGTCTCGTAGATGTAGTCGCCGAGAAACGCGATCAGGTCGAGCTCGTCGGCCAGCATGTGCCGATAGGCGCTGAAATAGCCGTGCTCGTAGTGCTGGCAGGAGGCGAATGCGAACTTCAGCCGCGGGGCGGCCTCGCGCGTGGCTGGGGCGGTGCGCGTGCGGCCGATCGGGCTCTCGGCGTTGCCCGCCGTGAAGCGGTACCAGTACCAGCGATCCGGTTCGAGCCCGGTCACGTCCACGTGCATCGCATGCGCCCAGGCGGGCGTGAGCAGGTCGGCGCCGGAGGCGACGACCGTCTTCATCTTGTCGTCCTTCGCCACCTCCCAGCTGACGCGCGTGCGCACCGGATCGATGCCGCCGCCAGGCAGCGAGGGATCGATGACGAGGCGTGTCCAGAGCGCGACGCCGTTGGGGCTCGGGTAGCCCGAGGCGACCCCCAGCGCGAACGGCGCCGCGCCGAAACGGGGCTTGTCCTCGGTGTGCCCGGGCGCGGCGTTGGTCACGCCGAGAGCGGCCAGCGCCTGAAGGAATCTGCGGCGATCGAACATGCGAACCGATGGCCCCATGGCGCCTCCTCTCAGGTTCGGCCGGAGTAGACTCGGGATCGATATCCGCGTCAAGGAGGCGAAGATGATTCATTTCGTGGTGCATGAGGAAGGCGACGGCGTCGGTGTGGTCGTCGTCGAGGGCGTCAAGTCCGGACAGGATCTGCTCGGCTGGATCATGGAGGACGACAAGGAAGTCCGGATCCAGGCGCGCAGCGACATTCCCATCGGGCACAAGGTCGCGCTGCGCGACTACCAGCCGGGCGACACGGTGATCAAGTACGGCGTGGACATCGGCAAGGTCGTGGCGCCGATCGCCAAAGGCGAGCACGCGCACGTGCAGAACATCAAGACGAAACGCTGGTAAGGACGGGTGACGGACATGGATCTTTCGAAGGCGAGTTTCTGGGGCTACCGGCGCGAGAACGGGCGCGTCGGGGTGCGCAACCACGTCATCATCCTGCCGGTCGATGACATCTCCAACGCGGCGGCCGAGGCCGTGGCGAACAACATCCAGGGCACGCTGGCGCTGCCGCATCCCTACGGNNCTGCAGTTCGGCGCCGACCTCGATCTGCATTTCCGGACGCTGATCGGCACCGGCGCCAATCCGAACGTCGCGGCGGTCGTCGTGATCTGCATCGAGGAGGGCTGGGGCAAGAAGGTCGCCGATGGCATCCGCGCCACCGGCAAGCCGGTCGCGCACTTTGGCATCGAGCTGCACGGCGACCTCGACACGATCAAGCGAGCCTCGCTCCAGGCGAAGGCGTACGTCCAGTGGGCGAGCGAGCTGCGCCGCGAAGAGCGCCCGCTGAAGGATCTCTGGGTCTCCACGAAGTGCGGCGAGTCCGACACCACCTCCGGCTGCGGCGCGAACCCGACGGTGGGCAACGCGTTCGACAAGCTCTATCCGCAGGGCGTGACGCTGTGCTTCGGCGAGACGACGGAGCTGACTGGCGGCGAGCACCTGGTGGCGGCGCGGTGCCGCAACGACGCGGTGCGCAAGAAGTTCCAGTTCATGTTCGACCGCTACCAGGACGTCGTCAATCGCCACAAGACGAGCGATCTCTCGGAGTCGCAGCCGACCAAGGGCAACATTGCCGGCGGCCTGACGACGATCGAG
>DKBI01000175.1 GCA_002451175.1 Betaproteobacteria bacterium UBA6904 | reverse complement strand
TACGAGGCGACGTAGAGCGCCTCGCCGACCGCGAACAGCCCCACGGCGAGCACCACCACGTCCACCCCGTCGAGCAGCTCGGGCACGCCGAATGCAAAGCGCGGCGATCCCGTCTGGCTGTCGATGCCCACCAGGCCGAGCAGCAGGCCGAGGAACAGGCTCGTCAGTCCGCGCNNGCGATCGAGCCGGCGACGAACGAGCCGATCGCGCTCGTGGCGAGCGCCGGCCCCGCGCGCCCGGCCTTCGCCATGCGGTTGCCTTCGAGCGCCGTGGCGATCGAGGCGGATTCGCCGGGCGTGTTCAGCAGGATGGTGGTCGTGGAGCCGCCGAACATGGCGCCGTAGTAGATGCCGGCGAACATGATCAGCGCACCGGTCGGGTCGAGCTTGACGGTGAGCGGCAGCAGCATGGCGACCGTCAGCGCCGGCCCCACGCCCGGCAGCACGCCGACCGCCGTGCCCAGCGTCACGCCGATGAACCCCCAGAGCAGGTTCAGCGGCTGCAGGGCGACGCCGAAACCGGCGAGCAGCGCGCTCATCGTCTCCATTCAGATGCCCGCGCTGCCCAGCAGCGGCGCGAGCCATCCTGCGGGGAGGTTGACGTTGAGGAACTTGACGAAGAACAGGAACACCCCGAGCGAGAGCCCGGCGCCGAGCGACAGATCGCGCGCGATGCGCGCGCTGCCGAAACCCCGCGCAACGCCAGCAAACAGCAGCGCGCCCGCGACGACGAATCCGGCGAAGCCGATCAGCGCCAGGTGGGCGGCGAGTCCCGCGCTCACCCAGAGAAAACCCGGCGCATGGAACGGCTGCTCGCCGCGCGCCGCCGGATCCTCCGCCGGCGCCGCGCGCCAGCCGCCCGTCAGCACCTCGTACAGCAGCCAGATCCCGCAGGCGATGAGCCCGGCCGCCACCACGCCCGGCATGAAATTCGGCCCGATGCCGGCATAGCCCCCTTCGCCGGGGAGCTGTGCGGTGCCGAAGGCGGTGGCCGCTCCCAGTGCGAGCACGCCGACCGAGAGCGCGACCTCCGCCGGCGAGCGCCGCGCGGCCACGGCTACTTCTTGATGCCGAGCGAGTCGATCACGGCGCCGATGCGCCCGGTGTCTTCGTCGATGAACTTCTTGTAGTCGTCGCCGCCGAGGAAGTAGCTCGTCCAGCCGAGTTTCTCCAGCGTGCCCTTCCACGCCGGCGTCTCGATGGCCGCCTTGACCATCGCCACCAGGGCGTCGCGCTGCTGCGGCGTGATGCCNNAGCGCGCGCACCTTGCCGCCCTTGATCTGCTCGGCGAATTCACCGATGCCCGACACGCCGGCGGTGACGTGGCCGCCGACGATGGCCGCTATCGCCTCGCCGCCGCCCTTGTACGGCACGTAGTTGGTGCGGGCCGGATCCACGCCGACCGCCCGGGCGATCAGCCCGACGAGGATGTGGTCCGTGCCGCCGGCCGAGCCGCCGCCCCAGGACACCTTGCCCGGGTTGTCCTTCAGCGCTTTGACCAGGTCGGCCATGGTCTTGTGCGGCGAATTGGCCGGCACGACGATGACCTCCCACTCGCTCGTCAGGCGCGCGACCGGCGTGACCTGCGAAAGACCCACGGGCGATTTCTGCAGGTGCAGCCCGCCCACCATCACCATGCCGCCGATCATCACGGCGTTGGGGTCGCCCTTGGCCGAGTTGACGAACTGCGCGAGGCCGATCGCACCGGCCGCGCCGCCCTTGTTGTCGAATTGCACCGACGACACGAGCTTCGCGCTCTGCAGGGCGGCGGCCAGGTTGCGCCCCGTCTGATCCCAGCCGCCGCCGGGGTTCGCCGGAATCATCATCTTCAACGCGGGCTGCGCGGCTGCGAGGCCGGAAAACGCCGCGGCCAGCACCGTCAGCAGAAGCTTGATCACGTTAAGGCTCCCTTAAGAATGGGCCGCTATTGTATGGCAGGCGCCGATTTGGGAGATAATGCGCGCCCTTGAAATTCACCCGGGGCGTCCCGATCTGCCCCGGCGCGCGTGCGGGACATTCCATGATTCGCATCGACAACCTGGTGAAGAGCTTTGGCGCGAAGCGGGCCGTGGACGGCGTGTCGTTCACGGTCGAGCGCGGCGAAGTGGTCGGCTTTCTCGGGCCCAACGGCTCCGGCAAGTCCACCACGATGCGCATGGTCACGGGCTTCTATCCGCCCACCAGCGGCCGGATTACCGTCGGCGGGCACGACGTCGCGGAGGCGCCCCTGCAGGCGAAGCGCCTGATCGGCTATCTGCCGGAGAGCGCGGCGGCCTACCCCGACATGACCGTCGAGGGCTTCCTGCGCTTCGCCGCGCAGATGCGCGGCCTCGAGGGCGACGCGCAGAAGAAGGCGATCGCGCGGGTGGTCGAGTTGTGCTTCCTCGACTCGGTCCTGCACCAGACGATCGACACCCTCTCCAAGGGCTACCGGCACCGCACCTGCCTCGCGCAGGCGCTGATCCACGACCCGCAGGTTCTCGTGCTCGACGAGCCGACCGACGGCCTCGACCCCAACCAGAAGCACGAGGTGCGCAACCTCATCCGCGAGCTCGGCCGCTCCAAGGCGGTGATCTTCTCCACCCATATCCTCGAGGAAGTGGACGCGGCCTGCACGCGCGCGATCATCATCGACCGGGGCCGCATCGTGGCGCAGGGCACGCCGCAGGAGCTGCGCGCGCTGTCGGCACTGGCGGGCGCCGTGACCCTGCGCGCCGAGGGCGCCACCGAGCAGGCGCTCGCATCGCTCGGCCGCGTCGAGCGCGTCGGCGGCGCATGGCGCGTGTTTCCGCCCGCCGGCGCCGCAGCGCCGCTGGTGCCCGCGGTCCTCGAACTCGCGGCCCGCTCCGGCTGGCGCATCGAGGCGCTGCGCACCGAAGAAGGTCAGCTCGACGAAGTCTTCCGCCGCATCACGCTCCCGGACACGGTGAAGAAATGAAAGCGCTCTGGATCATCGCGAAACGGGAACTCTCGGGCTTCTTCACCTCGCCCGTGGCCTACGTGTTTCTCGTCATCTTCCTGCTCATCGCCGGGTTCCTCACGTTCACGGCGGGGGCCTTCTTCGAGCGCGGCGAGGCGAGCCTCGCGGCGTTCTTCGGCTGGCATCCGTGGCTCTACCTCGTGCTCGTGCCGGCGGTCGGCATGCGGCTGTGGTCGGAGGAGCGCCGCGCGGGCACGATCGAGCTGCTGCTCACGCTGCCGGTGACCCCCTGGCAGGCGATCCTCGGCAAGTTCCTCGCCTCGTGGCTGTTTCTCGCGCTGGCGCTGGCGCTCACGTTTCCCGTCGTGCTCACCGTCAACCTGCTCGGGGAACCGGACAACGGCGCCATCCTCGCGGGTTATTTCGGCAGCTTCCTGCTCGCGGGCGCCTACCTCGCGGTCACGTGCATGACCTCGGCGATGACGCGCAACCAGGTGGTGGCGTTCATCCTCGCCGTGGTCGTGTGCCTGTTCCTGATCCTCGCCGGGTTCAACCCGGTCACGGACCTGCTCGTGCGCTGGGCAAGCCCCGCGGCAGTGGACACGATCGCCGCGTTTTCCGTGGTCACCCACTTCGACGGCTTCCAGCGCGGCGTCATCGACACGCGCGACCTGCTGTTCTTCGTCTCCGTCATGGGCTTCGCGCTGTTCACGACCGGCGTGATCCTGCGCGGCCACCGGGCCGGATAGCGAGGGGCCGACCGCCATGCAACGACGCAACCTTCTCATCACCTCGGGCATCGGCGTCGCGGCGCTGTTCTTCGCGCTCGTCGCCTTCAACTATCTCGCCGCGCGGGTCGCCGCGCGCGTCGATCTGACCGAGGGCCGGCTCTACACGCTGTCGGAGGGCACGAAGAAGATCCTCGCCGGGCTCGACGCCCCGGTGAAGCTGAAGCTCTACCTCTCGCAGGGCGAGCAGGCGATGCCCGTGCCGCTGCGCGGCTTTGCGCAGCGCGTCGAGGACCTGGTGCGCGAGTTCCGCTCGGTCGCGGGCGCCAATCTCGTCGTCGAGAAGTACAACCCGAAGCCCGATTCCGAGGAGGAGGACGCGGCGCAGCTCGACGGCATCGAGCCGCAGCAGCTCATGTCGGGCGAGCAGTTCTACCTCGGGCTGTCGGTCAGCCGGCTCGACCGCAAGCAGGCCATCCCGGCGCTCAATGCGGCGCGCGAGCGCCTGCTGGAATACGACCTCGCACGCGCCATCGCGCGCGTCGGCAGCGCGGAACGGCCCGTGATCGGCCTGATGAGCGCGCTGCCCGTGCTCGGCGAGAAGTTCAACCCGATGACGCGCCAGAGCTCGGAGCCCTGGGTGCTCGCCAACGAGCTGAAGCGCGATTTCGACGTCCGCCCAGTGAGCCTCGCTGCCACCGCGATCGACCAGGACATCCGCGTGCTGCTCGTCATCCATCCGCGCGACCTGTCGCCCGCGACCGAATTCGCGCTCGACCAGTTCGTGCTGCGCGGCGGGCGGCTGGTGGCGTTCGTCGATCCGTACGCATACTTCGACCAGCCGCCGGCCCCGATGCCGGGCATGGGCGGCGGGGGCACGAGCTCCACGCTGCCGCGCCTGTTCAAGGCCTGGGGCGTGACGATGGATCCCGGCAAGGTGCTCGCCGACGTGGTGTTCGCCTCCGGCAGCGGCCCCCGTTACACGCCCACCGTGCTGTCGCTCAACCGCACGGCGTTCAATCGCGACGACGTCGTCACCAGCCAGATCGAATCGCTGCTGTACGCCTTCGGCGGCGCGTTCGAGGCGAAGCCCGCCCAGGGGCTGCAGGTGACGGAGCTCGTGCACAGCTCACCGAACTCGATGCGCGTCGACAACGCGTCGGCGACGACCGCGGGCGATGCGGCGACCAAGGCGTTCAAGCCCGAGGGCAGGACCTGGCCGCTGGCGCTGCGGCTGCAGGGCCGCTTCAAGACCGCCTTCCCGGACGGCGCGCCGAAGAGCGAGGCGCCCGCCGCGAAAGGCGCCGAGCCGAAGGACGCGCCGGCGGCCGCGCCGCTGCGCGAATCCGCGCAGGACAACGCCGTGGTGCTCGTCGCGGACGTGGACATGCTGCACGACGCGGCGGCGGTGGACGTGCAGGAGATCTTCGGCCGCAAGATCGTCGTGCCCTCCAACGGCAATCTCGCCTTCGCGCAGAGCATCCTCGAGCAGCTCGCAGCGGGCAACGAGCTCATTTCGCTGCGCAGCCGCGCGACCGCCTTCCGTCCACTCACGGTGGTGCGCGAGATGGAGGCCGAGGCGCAGCAGCAGTACTTCGGCAAGATCCAGGCGCTCGAGTCGGAGCTGCAGAAGACGACGGAGAAGATGCAGGAGTTGCAGAAGGCGCGCGGCGCGGGCGCGAAGAGCTCGCAGATTCTGACGCCGGAGCAGCAGGTGGAGCTGGAGAATTTCCGCAAGAAGGTCGCCGTCGTGCGCACCGAGCTCAAGGACCTGCGCAAGAACCTGCGCCAGGACGCCGAGGCGCTCGTGTTCTGGACCAAGGTGGGCAACATCGCACTCATGCCGTTGCTCGTCGCGCTCGCCGGACTCGCCGTGGCGCTGGTGCGGCGCAGGCGGCAGGCCCTCGCCGCATGAACGCCCGCGTCGCTGCGGCATTGGTCGCGCTGCTCGTCCTCCTGGGCGGCGGCGCGCTGTACTTCCAGCAGCAGGGCCAGTCGCAGCGACCGGCGGCGGCCGCCGCGCTCGGCCAGCCGCTGCTTCCCGACCTGAAGGCCGCGGACGTCGCGTCGATCCACATCCGCGAGCCGAAGGCGGGCCTGACGCTGGAGCGCAAGGGCGAGCGCTGGGTCATCGCCGAGCGCGGCGGCTTCCCCGCGGACCTCGACAAGGTGCGCGAGTTCGTCCTGTTGGCCATCGGCCTCAAGGTTGGCCAGCGCGAGCCGATCGGCGACCCGGACCGCGTGCGGCTGCAACTGGACGCGGCCGGCACGCTCGTGGAGTTCCGCGATGCGCAGGGCAAGGCGCTCGCCAGCCTGGTCGTCGGCAAGAAATACTTCAAGCGCGAACCGGAGAACGCCGAGCGCGCCATCGGCGACGGCCGCTTCGTCCTGCGGCCCGGCGAGCCCGGGCACGTCGTCATCGTCTCCTCCGCGCTCACGCTGGCTACGGCCAACAGCGCGGAGTGGGTCGCGCATGCGGGCCTCGCGGTGGATCAGGCGCGCGCGCTGGCGGTGCACCTCGCCGACGGCGAGAGCTGGAAGATCGAGCGCGCGGCGGACAACGCCGACTGGAAGCTCGCCGGACTGCGCCCGCAGGAGAAACTCGAAATCACGCGCGCCAACGCGGCGGCGTATTCCTTCACGACCCTCGACATCGCGGACGTTGCCCGCGCGGAGGCGAAGCCCGAAGCGCTCGGCCTCGACCGACCGAGCGTCGCAACGGTCACGACCTTCGACGGCCTGACCTACACGGTCAAGGTCGGCAACCCGGCGGGCGAGCAGTATCCGGTCACGGTGAGCATCGCGGGCGAGCCGGCGCCGGCCGGCAAGGACGCCGAGGCGCGCCGCGCCAAGCTCGCCGAGCGGCTGGCGCGCGAGCGCGGGCTCGAGGGCCACGTGCTGCTCGTCGCGAAGGGCCGGCTGGACGACGTGCTGCGCAAGCGAGCCGAACTCCTCGCCAAGCCGGAACCCCGGAAGAAATAGCCGCCCGCGGCGGGCTACAATCGCCGCGCGTGGAACCGCACGTCTCCGACATCGTCCGCATCATCCAGCTCGTCGTCGCGCCGGTGTTCCTGCTCACGGCGGTGGGCACGCTCATCAATGCGCTCAACACGCGCCTCGGGCGCGCCGTCGACCGCCGCCGCGTGCTCGAGGAAAGGCCGCGCGAGATCGTTCTCGCCGTGTCCAGCCCGCGGCACGTCTCCCGATGACTCTCGCCTGCACGCGCGCCGGGACCGGCGGCACGCCGATCGTCTTCGTGCACGGCTTCACGTGCGACCGCGGCGACTGGAGCGCGCAGCTGGCGCATTTCGCGCCCGACCGCGAGGTGATCGCGTGCGACCTGCCGGGCCACGGGGAGACGCCAGGCGGCCCGGCGGACTGCACCATCGAGCGCTTCGGGGCGGACGTCGCGGCGCTGCTCGCGCCGCTCGGCCGGCCCGCGCTCCTCGTCGGACACAGCCTGGGCTGCCGCGTGATCCTCGAGGCGAACCGCCGGGCGCCGGCGCGCGTCGCGGGGCTCGTGCTGATCGACGGCAGCCGCATGGGCTCCGGCGATGCGGCGCAGGCCGCCGAGGCGATGCGCGCGGCGATCGAATTTGCCGGCTTTGCCGCATTCGCCGAGCCGTTCTTCGCGCAGATGTTCCTCCGGCGCACGCCGGCCGCCGCGGCCCTCATCGAGCGCGCGCGGCGCCTGCCGGCAGCGATCGGCAGCACGCTGTTTCCGGCCATGGTGCGCTGGGATGCGGCGCAGCTCGACGCCGCGCTCGCCGCGGTGCAGGCGCCGCTCCTCGTGATCCAGAGCACGACGATCGGCGCGGAGAAGAAACGCGTGCCGCTGCGCGCGGGCGAGACCACGCCGTGGCTCGACCTGGTCCGCAGCCGTGTGCGCGGCGCGCGCGTCGAAGTGATCCCCGGTGTCGGTCACTTCACGCAGATCGAGGCGCCCGAGCGCGTGAACGCGCTGATCGCCTCGCTCGGCTGAGCCCGCGCCCGGCGCTACGCCTTCGGCACCGGCCGGTTCTCCGGGTGGCGCTCGACCGCCGGGTCGAGGGGCATCCACGGCCGCGCGCTGTTCGTCCAGATGTTCATGACGAGCTTCATGCCGTTGCTCGCGTCGAGCGTGCCCGCCTTGAGCACCATCATCTCCGGGACCTTCTCGCGCTGGCTGTAGATCGGCGAGCCGCAGTCGGGGCAGAAATAGCGCTTGAGGATGTTGCCGCTCTTGGCCGTGTCGCGGTAGAGCTTCGGCTCGCCGGCGGTGAAGGTCACCGCGGCCGTCGGCACCACCGCGTTATGGCTTGCGCCCGCACCCGACGCCTTCTGGCAGTGCGTGCAGTGGCAGGCGATGACGTTCTGCAGCGGCTGGCTGATCGTGTAGCGGATCTTCCCGCACAGGCAGCCGCCGGTCACGGCGTCGGTCATGGATCCTCCGATGAGTTGGCTGGGTTGGCGCGCCGCAGTATAGCGCCGCGGCGGCCGCCTACGCCGGCATCGCCGGCTGCCGATCGGCCCGCCGCGCCCGCGAGAACCATCGCTGCGGGAGGCGATACAGCAGCCGCAGCAGCAGGAGCGCGAGCAGCGCCTCGACCAGCGTCGCGAGGAAGGCGAGCAGCGGATTCCAGCGCGCCGCGCGCGCACGATACTTGGCCACCGCCCGATCCCTCGCGATCTCGATGCTGTCGTAGAACGTCGGCACGACGAGCAGCGTGAGCAGCGTCGAGGTGATCACGCCGCCGATGATGGCGATCGCCATCGGCCGGTAGAACTCGCCGCCCTCGCCCACGCCGATCGCCACGGGCATCATGCCGGCGATGAGCGCGAACGTCGTCATCAGGATCGGCCGCAGGCGAACGCGCCCGGCATGCATCAGCGCCTCCTCCCGGTCCGTGCCGTTCGCCTCCTCCTTGCGCGCGCAGTCGATCAGCAGGATCGCGTTCTTCGCGACGAGGCCCATCAGCATGATGATGCCGATGAAGCTCATGAGGTTCAGCGTGCCGCCGGTCAGCAGCAGCGCGACGACGACGCCGATGAGGCTCAGCGGCAGCGACAGCATGATCGGCAGCGGCGCGGTGAAGGAGGAGAACTGGATGACGAGGATGAGGTACATCAGCGCGATCCCCATGGCGAGCGCGATCGCCATTTCGCTGAACACTTCCTTCTGGTCGCGCGAGGCGCCGCCGAGCTGCAGTCCGTAGCCCTCCGGAAACTCGATCTGCCGCGCGATCTTGAGGGCGTCCGCGGTCACTTCGCCGGAGGAGCGCCCCTGCGCGTTGGCCGACACCGCGATCATGCGCTTGCCGTCCTGGTGCTGGATCTGCGCCGGCCCCTTGCCCATGGTGACCGTGGCGATCTGGTCGAGCGGCACCATCATGTTCGTGCCGCTGACGGCGATCGGCAGCCGCTCGATGTTCGCCGCGCTGACGCGGTCGTCGGGATGCAGGCGCACGGCGACGTCGCGCGACTCGCCCGTCGGGTCGACCCAGTCGCCCACCTCGACCCCGGCGAACGCGACGCGCAGCGCCTGCGCGGCATCGCCGACCGAAATGCCGAGCGCGTTGGCCAGCCCGCGGTTGAGCTCGATCTTCAGTTCGTCCTTGGGTTCCTGCTCCGACAGGCCGACGTCCACGGCGCCCGGCACTTTCGCGAGCCGCGCCATGAAGTCGCTGGTGATGGCAAGCAGCCGGCGCGAATCCGGTCCGGAGAACTGGATCTGCACGGGCTTGCGCACGCCGTTGTTCAGGTCGTCGAGCACGGTGTACTCGGCGCCGACGACGCGGTTCAACAGGCGGCGCAGGTCCACCGCGATCTCGGTCGCCGTTCGCTTGCGCGCGGTGCTCTTGCCGATATCGACGTACACCCGGCCGCCGCCCGCATTCACGGTGCTGTTCGTGGCGACCGTTTCCGGCAGCGTGCGCGCCAGCTCGGCCGAGGTCTCCACCTTCAGGCGCGCGTAATCGAGACTCGCGCTCGACGGCGTGCGCACTTCGATGGCGACCGTACCCGTGTCGGAAACCGGCAGGAAGCTCGAGCCGCCGAACAGTCCTTGCAGGAGCAGCGCGGCGCCGAGGCTGGCCACCGTGATGGCGCTCATGACGCGCCGGTGGTGCAGCGCCCAGGCGATGACGTTGCCGTAGCGGTCCGCCTGATGGTCGAACCAGTCGTTGAACCGCGACAGCCGGCCGCTGAGACCGGTCTTCAGCCGGTGCCGGTAGCCGACCGGGTCGCCCCAGTACGCCGAGAGCATCGGATCCAGCGTGAAGGAAATGAACAGGCTGACGAGCACCGAGGTGGTCACCGTCAGCGCGAAGGGGCGGAACCACTCGCCCGCCCCGCCGCCCATGAACGCCACCGGGATGAACACCGCCACGATGGCAAAGGTGGTGGCGGTCACGGCGAGGCCGATCTCGCGCGTGCCGAGGCTCGCCGCCGTCATGCGCTCGGCGCCGCGCTCCATGTGACGGACGATGTTCTCCCGCACGACGATGGCGTCGTCGATCAGCACGCCGATGGCGAGCGACAGGCCGAGCAGCGTCATGAAGTTGAGCGTGAAGCCGCAGGCCCAGACGGCGATGAAGGCGGCGATCGCGGAGGTCGGCAGCGCAAGCGCCGTGATGAGCGTCGAGCGCCACGAATTGAGGAAGGCGTAGACGACGAAGATGGTCAGCAGCGCGCCGAACATCAGCGCCTCGATGACGTTGTACAGGCTGCTTTGCGCGTCCTCGCCGCCGTCGCGCGCCACCACCAGCTGCGTGCCCTCCGGCAGCGTCCTGTTGATCTCGGCCACCTGGGCGCGGATCCGGTCGGCGACGGTGACGGTGCTTGCGTCGCGCGCGCGCGTCACGGCGAAGCCCACGTTCGGATGGCCGTTGCGCAGGCTGAAATCCGACAGCTCGGCGAATCCGTCCTGGATGGTGGCGACCTGGCCGAGGCGGACCAGCTCGTTGCCGCGGCGCTTGAGCACGATGCGCTCGAACTCGGCCGGCGTCTCGATGCGCCCCAACAGGCGGATGCTCTGCTCGTCGAGCGATCCTTTCACGCGGCCGACCGGCGCGGTCGTGTTCTGCTCGCGCAGCGCGGCCACCACCTCCGTGACGGAGATGTTGTATTCCCGCAGCCGCTCGGCGCGCAGCAGCACCGAGAGCTCGCGGCGCAGCGCGCCGTTGACGTTGACCACGGCCACCCCGTCGATGCCGCGGAACCGGTCGGCGAGGACATCCTCCGCCAGGCGAGAGATCTCGGCATGGCTCTGCGACTTGGAGGACAGCGCCAATTGCATGATCGGCTGCGCCGCCGGATCGACGCGGCGCAGGATCGGCTCGCGCATCTCGAGGGGCAGCTTGTGGCGCACCGAGGCGATCGCGTTGCGGATCTCGTCGGAGGCCTCGACCATGTTCTTCTTGAAGTTGAAGATGATGACGATCTGCGCGGTGCTCTCGCTGGCCGTCGAGCGGATCTGATAGACCTGCGGAATGCTCTGCAGCGCCTTCTCGACGCGGTTGACGATCTCGCGCTCCACGGTCTCGGGCGAGGCGCCGGGATACGGGATGTTGACGACGATCACCGGCTGCTCGACGTCCGGAATCTGGTTGACGCGCAGGTTCTTCAGCGCCAGCAGCCCCAGGCCCATGAGCATGATGATGACGACGACCGTGGACACCGGCCGCCGGATGCTGAAATCGGAAAGCAGCATCGCCTAGCGCTTGACGGTGGGCGAGGGCGCTGCCGCCTGCTCGCCCGTGCTGCCCGGGGCGGCGGCGAGCTCGACTTTCTGGCCGTCGCGCAGGCTGGTCGAGGGATGGCGGATCAGCCGGTCGCCCTCCGCCAGCCCGCCCTTCAGCACGAACTCGCCGCTGCGCGGGTCGCGCTCGCCGACGACGAGACCGACTTTTTCCAGCGCCTGACCGCGCAGGCGCCACGCGTAGGCCCGGTCGCCCTCGCGGACCAGCGCCGAGGCGGGCAGCGTCAGGCCCACCGCGCGGCTCGCCTCGACGCGGCCCTCGGCGTACAGCCCGGCGAGCTTCGGCGGCTGCTGTCCGTCGACGAACTCGACCAGCACCTCCACCTGGCGCGTCGTCGCATTGGCGGCCGGATTGAGCCGCGCGACCCGTCCGGTGAAGTCCTGCTCGCCGTAGCCGTTGACGCGGAACGCGACCGCCTGCCCGACCTTGACCTCGCCGATGTGATCGGCCGAGACCAGACCCTCGAAGCGCAGGCTGCCCGGGTCGATGACCTTGAGGAGCTCCTTGCCCACCTGCGCGGTGTCGCCGGCGGACACCTTGCGATCGCTGACGATGCCGTTGAACGGCGCGCGGGTTTCGGTGCGCTGCAGCTGCTGGCGCGCCTGCGCGACGCGGGCCTTGGCCGCCACCAGATCGCTCTGCGTCGTGTTGCGGCGGATCTCCGCGTCCTCGAGCGACTGCGTGGACACCATGCCCGACTTGCGCAGCGTCGTCATGCGCGCGAGCTGCGCCTGCGCCTGGTCGTGCGCCTGGCCGGCGGCACGTGCCGCGGCCTCCGCAGACATCAGGCTGTCGCGAATCGCCGTGTCGTCGAGCCGCACCAGCAGATCGCCGCGCCGCACCGGATCGCCGTTCTCCTTCAGCACCTGGAGCACGACCGCCGGCACCTCGGCGCGCAAATCGGCGCGGCGCTCGGGCTGCAGCGTTCCCGTGATCAGCGGGCCCGACGCCAGGGTGCTGTTGCGCACGGTCAACAGGTCCGCGGACGCCAGCAGCAGGGGCTGCGCGCTGGCCGCGCCGCCCCCCTTGTCCGCCCCTTCGGGCCGCTTGCCGCAGCCGACGAGCACGGCGGCCGCGATGGCCGCAAGCAGTACGTAACGAAACATGGTCAGGCTTCCCGAGCTCCCGAAAGATTTTGCGGCGGCCGTCATCAGGGTCCGGCCTTGTCCTGCGGCTGTGCAGCGAGCACCGCGCCGCCCGCCCGGCGCGGCTTGAGCCGCTGCTCGAGCGCATCCAGATAGGAGAAGATCACCGGCACCACCACCAAGGTGAGCAGCGTCGACGTCATCACCCCGCCAATGATCGCACGCCCCATGGGCGCCTGCTGCTCCGCCCCCTCGCCGAGACCGATGGCGAGCGGCAGCATGCCGAAGATCATTGCCGACGTGGTCATCAGGATCGGCCGCAGGCGAACCTGCCCGGCGGCGAGCAGCGCCTCGACGCGGCCGAGCCCTTCGCGCCGCCCCCGGTTGGCGAAGTCCACCAGCAGGATNNAGCAGGATCGCGTTCTTCGTGACGAGACCCATCAGGAACACGATGCCGATCATCGAGAAGATGTTGAGCGTCGTGCCGGTGATCAGCAGGGCGAGCATCACGCCCACCGCGGACAGGGGCAGCGAGGCCATGATCGCGAGCGGCTGCAGGAAGCTGCCGAACTGCGAGGCGAGCACGATGTAGATGAAGATCACGGCGAGCGCGAGCGCGCCCGCGATGGCCGCGTTCACCTCCTGCTGCTCCTGGATCTGCCCGCCGATGTCGAATCGCAGCCCCGGCGGCAGCGGGTAGGCGCGCACCATCGCCTGCACTTCCTTGCCCGCGTCCCCGGTCGGCCGGCCCTGGACGTTGGCCCACAGGGCGATGCGTCGCTGCAGGTCCTGGCGGCGGATGTTCTCCGGATTGAAGGTGCGCCCGATGGTCGCCACCGATCGCAACGGGATCACCTCGGGCGTGCCGTCGGCCAGCGACCGCCCCGTGGCGATGTGGAGCCCGGAAATGTCGTCGAGCACGGTGCGGCTCGCGCGCGGCAGCTGCGTGATGACCTCGTAGTTCTGCCCGTCNNGTAGCCCGAGTTCTCGCCGCCGACGAGCGCGCGCAGCATGGTGCCGAGCTGCGCGTGCGTCAGCCCGTACTCCGCCGCGAGTTCCGGCCGCAGCCGCACCGACAGGGCCGGCGTGCCCTCCTTGAGCGAGATCTCGATGTCCGTGATGCCGCGGACCGCCTGCACCTTCTGCTTCAGGTCGGCGATGACGCGCTGCATTTCCGCGTCGTTGTTGCCGAGCAGCGCGATGTAGATCGGGCCGCCCCAGCCGACGCGCGACTCGACGCCCGGGATGCTCGCGAGCCGCTGGCGGATCGCCTGCTCCAGCCGCTTCTGCGAGAGCTGCCGCTCGCCGCGCGGCACGAGCTTGAGGTTGATGCGCGCGGTGTTCTTGCCGCCCTCGGTGCCGACGCTCGTGTCGACGATGTCGACCTCCTTGAACTCGCGCAGCACCTGCTCCACGCGCCGCACGCGCTCGTCCGTGTATTCCAGACTCGAGCCCACCGGCATCGTCAGGCGCAGGCTGGTGAAGCTCTGGTCGGCCTCGGGCATCATCTCCGTCCCCACCAGCCCCGCCACCGGCACGCTGGCGACGAAACTGGCCGTCGCGATCGCCAGCGTCGTCTTGCGATGCCCGAGCGCCGCGCGCAGCAGCGTGTCGTACAGCGCGTGGACTTCGTCCATCACCCGCTCGAAGCCGCGCAGCACCGGCCCCACGACCGGCAGCCGCCGTGCGCCCTCGGGCGGATCGCGCCACACCGCGGACAGCATCGGGTCGAGCGTGAAGCTCACGAACA